>CAYJLJ010000018.1:0-9345 GCA_964371135.1 uncultured Gammaproteobacteria bacterium
CAACCCGGGGTTTGGGACCTACCCAAATGTTTACAGCCCGGTGAATGTGGCCAGTTATAGGTTTGAGCTTTCCTATCTGAGGGGATTGGGGGGATTGGGGGATGTGGAGAAGCCAATATTTATTACGGAGGCGGGGTGGAAGAACGGCGGGTGGCTGAAAAAAAGTTTTGAGGAAATTTGGACAGAAGACAAGATCGTCGCAGTCACGCCTTTCCTTTTGGACGCGAGAACCGATCCTTTTGCCCCGTTCAGTTTCACAGATGGTAATGGTTTGAAACCTTTTGCCAAAGAATTTCAGGCGATGCAAAAGGTTGAAGGGAAGCCACAAATGGCAACAAAAGATGATAGGAGTAATGAGAGCAATAGGGGATATGAGGGGCAGAGGACGGGTGGTAAGATATACCCGCAATGGAATGGGAATTTGCCCCGGATATTAAACAGCGGATTGATCGAATCCTGGCTACAGAGATTTTTGGCCATGTTAGCGCGTCCGGGATAACGGCTATCAGGGGATTTGGATCAACCTCACGGGCCATTGCCCGAATCTGGAGTCTGCCGAAGCCCTGGCAACTGGCCTTAAACATTAAACCGCAATATATTATTGAAGTCATTGCCGAAAGATTTGACAAAATGTCAGAAGTGGATAAGGATAAAACTCTGATCCATGAATTAATGCATATCCCAAAAACTTTCAGCGGAGCGTTGGTCCCGCACAGAAACAATTACCGGCGGATAGACAGAAGAACCGTAGACAAAATGTATGATCAATATACTTCACGGCGATAATATTGCTGCCTCCCGGAAAGAACTTGACCGGATTAAGTCCGGGTTTGAGGGAGAGATTCTTATTCTGGACGGGACGGCAATAACGGAAACTGATTATGTTCAGGCAACACAATCCGGATCAATGTTTTCCTCAAACCGCTTAGTAGTTATTGAAGGTCTGCCAAAATTTGATTTAGGCAATCCAACAGAGGAAGTTATCGTTTGGGCCAGCAAAAAAATTACACCCCCTAAGGACACTGAAACCCGGGAATTTAAAATCCCCCAGACGATTTGGGCGTTTCTGGATCACCCAACGGTGCCTCTTTTCAGAACCGCTTTGAAAAACAATGAGATACAGTTTCTGTTTTTAATGCTGGTTCGCAAGTATCGTCTTGCCCAAAACAGTGAGGCTTTAAAAAAACTCCTGGAGATTGATTATCAGTTTAAAACGGGGCAACTTCCCGGTGATTTGCCTCTGGCCATTGAACTCTTCCTTCTGGGCTTGTAACATAGATATGTGAACATTGGGGCTGCCTTTAAACTCTTCGACATCCGGGGAAAATATCCATCTGAGGTTGATGAACGTTTGGCCTTCCTTCTGGGCAAAGCAATCACCCTTTTAAAACGCCCCAAAAAAGTTTTGGTCGGGTCCGACACCCGGGAAAGTTCACCAATTTTGAAAACCTTTCTCATTGACGGTCTGACGGCAGGAGAGGCTCAGGTTTTTGATCTTTTTGAGGTCCCCGTGCCGGAATTCTATTTTTCCATGGCCACGGGAGACTATGATGTTGGCATTGTTATTACTGCCTCGCATATCAGCGCTGAAGAAAACGGTTTCAAACTTGTCAGTGCCAACGGGCTTCCCTTTGATGAGGCGGAAATCAAAAAAGTGAAACAAATTGTCAACCAGATAGCAAACGACCCGATCCTGGTGCCGACCAAAGAAGCCACCAGAATAAACAGTACTGACAACTATATTGATAGCATTGCCAAACTTCTTCCTAAGAGCCGTTTTCATTCCAAGGTAATTCTGGACGCGACCAAAAGCGCCGTTTTAACTCCGGTCATGGTTTTATTTTCCCGCCTGGGAGTAAATTTTACCCTGACCAATTCCGCCGTTTCCGGCAACCCTCTGCTGGCGGTCAATAGAGAGGCTCTGGCCAAAGGCGTTATTAAAAATAAGGCGGATCTGGGCATCATGTGGGATTCGGACGGTGACAGAGTGGTTTTTGTCGACAGAAAAGGGGTTTTAATCCCCCTGCCGTTTGTTTTGGGAATTTTGGCGGCAAACGAAGTCAAAAACAGCCATGATAAAAAGAAGGTTGCGGTTGATGTCCGGTCCGGGATGGTGGTTCGGGATTTGGTGGAGGAAGCCGGCGGAACTTTGGAAGTTTTTCCGGCCTGGTCTCAATATTTGAAATATGCCATGCAGGCCGATCCGCGGATCATTTTTGGCGGAGAAACTTCCGGGCATTTTGTCTTTCGAAATTTTCATTTCATTGACGACGGAATTCTGGCGGCCCTTAAATTCCTGGACCTTTGGGAAGATATGCCTTTGGAAGAAAAGCTGGAGTCTCTGGCCAGGAAATATTTCGAGCTGCCGGAGAAAAATATCCCCTGCGATTTGAAGCGGGCGCCGGAAATTTTGGAAAAGCTTAGTGAATTTTATCGCCAAATGGATTATCCTATTTCTGTCAGGGATGGTCTGACGGTTTTTGGCCCGGATTTTAAATTTAATCTGCGGGCGAGTCTGACAGAGCCCTATTTGCGCCTGAATCTGGAAACAAAAAATTCCGGGCAGGCGGACAAAATTGTTCATGAACTCGAAAGACATTTACTGGTTTGAGCAAATCGACAAACATGACACACTGCTGGTCGGCGGCAAGGGTGCCAACTTGGGAGAAATGTCCGCGGCCGGGTTTCCCGTTCCTCCGGGGTTTGTGGTGACCGCCCAGGCCTACCGGAAATTTCTTGTTGAGAACAAGCTGGAAAAAAGAATCAAAGAAACTCTGACCGGCTTAAACGTTTCGCATCCCGAGGCTCTCCAGATTGCCTCCAACCGGATCAAACATCTGATTAAAACCACGGCAATTCCGCCGGAAATTTCCCAAGCCATTATCGAAAACTACTTTCTTCTGGCCAAAAAGATGCGCGGCGGTTCCCGGCTGGGAAGATTAATTCATAAACTTAAGGACGCTGATTTGGCCGTGGCGATCCGCAGCAGCGCGACCTCGGAAGATTCAAAAACCGCCTCTTTTGCCGGTCAAAACGAAACTTTTCTTAACATTTCCGGCGAGGCCAGTGTGGTTGATGCCGTCCGGGCCTGTTGGGCTTCACTTTTCGAAGGCCGGTCTATTTTTTACCGGCAGCAGCAGCATATTGATCATTTTTCGGCGGAAATTGCCGTGGTGGTACAGGCTATGGTGCCTTCTGAAGTCTCCGGCATCGTTTTTTCCATTGATCCGGTGACCAACAACCGCAACCGGGTGGTGATTGAGGCGGTTTGGGGCCTCGGAGAATATATTGTTCAGGGCAAAGTGACCCCGGACCATTATGAAGTCAATAAGAGTGACGGGTTGATTGTTGACCGGCAGCTGGTTTATCAAAATATTCAACTGTCACGCCAGTCCGGGGGCCGGGTGAAGGAAACAAAAGTTCCATTGTCAAAAAGAAATAAGAGAAAACTGGGCGACGAACAGATTTCCCAGCTGGCAAAACTATCTATGGACCTGGAGAAACACTATTACTTTCCTCAGGATAGCGAGTTTGCCGTCGCCGGGGGAAAAGTATATCTGGTACAGACCCGGCCAATCACAACGACGCAAGAAACAAGAAACAATATCCAAGATACAAAAGCCGAAGAGAAGGCTTTAGAAAAAATGGAAGTGATATTGGCTGGGGCGCCGGCCAGCCCCGGAATTAAAAGCGGACCGGTAAAAATTCTAAAAAGCGCTAAGGAAATCGGAAAAATTGTTCAGGGAGATATTCTGGTTGCCGAGCAGACCAATCCTGATTATGTTCCGGCAATGAAAAAGGCGACAGCCATTGTTACGGACAAGGGTGGGCGGACGTCGCACGCGGCCATTGTGTCCCGGGAGCTGGGCATTCCTTGTGTAGTGGGTACAGTAGAGGCGACCAAAAAGCTCAAGACCGGAGAAGTGGTGACGGTAAATGGAGCGGAAGGGAAAGTGTATAAGGGCGGCATCTCAATAAAACCAGTAACCCAGTCACCAAGTAACCCAATAAAAGTAACCACTAAAGAGTTTAGGACGGCGACGAAGGTATATGTGAACCTGGCGGAGCCGGATAAGGCCAAAGAGATTGCCGCCAAAAACTGCGACGGAGTGGGGCTGCTGCGGGCCGAGTTTATGCTGGCCGGGATCGGCATTCACCCGAAAAAAGCCATTGCTGACCGGAAACAAAATGTGTTCATCCGCCAGCTGGCGGACCAACTGACCACTTTTGTACAGGCTTTTTATCCAAGACCGGTAGTTTATCGCGCTACAGACTTTAAAACCAATGAGTATAGGTCATTAAAAGGAGGCGAAGACTATGAACCACACGAAGAAAATCCAATGATCGGGTTTCGCGGTGCCTATCGCTACATCGTTCAGCCGGAAGTGTTCCGCATGGAAATGGAAGCCCTTAAAAATGTCCGGGAAAAACTGGAGTTTCGCAATCTCTGGCTGATGATTCCTTTTTGCCGGACGGTTAAAGAACTGGAAGACGTCAAAGCTATTCTGACTGACTGCGGATTGCGGCGCAGCCCGAGTTTTAAACTTTGGATGATGTGTGAGATCCCTTCTAACGTTATTCTCTTAGATAAATTTCTCGAAGTTGGCATAGATGGTATCTCTATTGGCTCCAATGATCTGACGATGCTGACGATGGGGGTGGACCGGGACAATGAACATGTCGCGAGCGAATATGACGAAAGAAATGAAGCAATGTATCTCTCCTTTGAAAAGATTGTTAAAACCTGCAAAAAATATGATGTTACCTGTTCCATGTGCGGCCAGGCCCCGTCTGACTATCCGGAACTCACGGAAAAGTTAGTGGAATGGGGCATCACTTCGGTATCAGTTAATCCGGATGTGATTGACCATACCCGTGAAGTTGTCTACGAAGCCGAACGGAAACTGGTGACCCGCAAATGATCATTAAAGAAATCACTTCAAGAAAAATTTTGGCCTCGATGGGAGATGAAACGGTGGAAGCTACAATATTGTTTGAAGATGGTTCCAAAGCCACTGCTTCCGTGCCGGCGGGGATTTCTGCCGGAAAGTATGAAATCAAAAAATCCGATCCGGATAAGGCAGTTAAAGAAATCCGCCAAATTTGTGAAATTTGTCGAGACAGGGATTGGATGCAGGAAACACTGGACGCGGAAATCTCTGCCCATGGTTTTGGTGGCAATTCCACGTTGGCCGTTTCGGCTGCTTTTTTTAAGGCGGTCACTAGTCACTCGCCACTAGCCACTAGCCACTTTCCAAAACTAATGCTGTTGCTTTTTGAGGGCGGGGAACACGGAAACAAAAATATTACGATTCAGGAGTTTTTGGCCATTGAAGACCGCCTGGAACAGGCTATGCGGGATTTCAAAACCCTCAAAGAATACATGGAGGAAAACAATATTGAACACACGGTCGGGGCAGAGGGTGGATTTTCCCCCCTGAAATATTCCAATGAAGACGTGATGAAAACCATCCGGGCAGTTTTTCCGCAGATTCAAATCGGAGTGGATATTGCGCAGTGTTTCGGCGAAAGCAATATTCCCCAAGGCGTTTTTTCGGTTGAGGATCCCTTTGACGACGAATCCTGGGAGAAATGGAGCCAGCTTACGGCCCAAAGCAGGTATTTGGTAATTGCTGATGATCTTGTGACCACTAATCCCGAAAGGATTAAGAAGGCTGTTGAATTAAAAGCATGTAATGCCGTAGTAATTAAACCTAATCAAATCGGGACAATATCCGCTGCCAAAGAGGCGGTAAAAGTTGCCAGGGAAGCTGGTCTAAAAATTGTGGTTTCGCATCGCGGCCAGGAAACTGATGACACATGGATTGTCGACTTTGCTCTTGCGGTACAAGCTGACTACGTTAAATTTGGCGGCATGAACCGGGGAGAAAGAATTGCTAAATATAACCGCCTTATTGAGCTGGGAATGAAATAATCTTTGCCTCGCCTGTTTTTAGTTCGACGTTTTGAATCTGATTATCAGGAATATTTTCCAGGTATTTTAGTAAAGCGCGCAACGAATTTCCGTGGGCAGAGATAATGACATTTTTTCCCTCTTTTAATTTGGGGGCAATTTTCTCTTGAAAGTAGGGGATAACCCGGTTGTATACGTCGAGCAAACTTTCGCCTTCCGGAATGGGATGGTCCCAACCACGGCGGAGATCCAGGTAGTCGTTTTCGCCGAGCTTCTTTTCAATTTCGAGTTTATTTTTGCCGGTGAAAATGCCGTAATTGCGTTCTTTAAGAGCGGGATCAGACACAATGGGGGTGGGGGGGGAGTTAAGGGTTTTGAGGATTTCTTGCGTCGTTTGTTTAGAGCGGATCAAGTCTGACTGGAAGACAATGTCCCATTTGGTGCCTTTGAGTTTTTCGGCAGCTTCCCGCGCTTCGGCTCTCCCCTTTTCGGATAGGGGAATGTCCGTCCAGCCCGTCCAGAGATTTTGGGCGTTCCATTCGGACTGCCCGTGGCGAACTAAGGCTAAATATGCCATAAAACAACAAATTCACCTTTTGGATTACTAAATTTAATAATAGCATCAGCTGCCGTTCCTTGCCAAATTTCCTGATAAATTTTGGTCATTTCCCGGCAAACAACAAGATCATGATTTACGATTTCTAGAAATTTTCGGAGACGGTGGGGTGAAACATAATAAATATTCGTTCCTTCGTTTTCGTTGATTTTTTTATTAAAAAATCCCCAGAAAGTGAATTTATCCGGTGGCAATCCGGACAATACTAACGCGTTAATGGCCGCGCAGGGGCCGGGAACTGCATCAAGTTGAATACCTTGCCTGATTGCTTCCCTGACTAATTTATACCCGGGATCTGATATCAAAGGAGTTCCGGCGTCCGAAACTAAAGCAACTTTTAAATGTTTCGCGCTATCCAGAATATCCTGAATTTTCGCGCTTTCTACTTCATCATATAAAGACACCATGGGTTTGTGGGGAATTTCGTAATGCTTTAACAGGAGCCCAGTGTGGCGGGTATCTTCAGCCAGAATGACATCAGCTTCCTTTAAAATGCGCAAGGCCCGAAGAGTGATATCCTCCAAATTACCGATGGGGGTTGAAACTAAGAATAGCATTGATAAGTGATTTTTTTAGATGGTCTCGGGAGTCTTTGTCTTTTAAGGCGTGGAAAACCGGTGGTAAAACAGACAAGATTATAATGCCGCCAATAATTACTAAAAAGTATTTATCCAGTTGTTCCGGTGACATACTTTTGCCCAGGGTGAAACCTACAAGGGGCATGGCTATGCCCCAAACTAATCCGCCGATGACGTTATATGAGAGAAAAGAGGAATAACGCATGTTTGCTGCTCCGGCCACGATGGGGGCAAAAGTGCGGATAAACGGCATAAACCGGGCCAAGATGATGGTTTTTCCACCGTGCTTATCATAGAAAGCTTTGGCTTTTTCTACATGGCTTTTTTTAAGAAATCTGGAGTCTTCTTTTTTGAATAACAGTGATCCGGTTTTTCTGCCGAAAACATACCCTACCTGGTCGCCCAGAATTGCCGCCGCAACGCACAGAGTGATTAACAGGGCAATGTCCAGCTCGCCTTTAGCGGCAAAAAGTCCGGCGGTGACCAGCAAACTATCACCGGGAAGGAAAAAACCAAAGAAAAGGCCCGATTCGGCAAAAACAATCAAAAAAATGCCCAGATAGCCAAAAGTTTTAATCAAAAATTCGGGGTTAAGCAGTTGGGTCAATTGGGACAACATGAATTGAGTATACACAATTGGGGGAAGTGGGGGAATTGGGGAAATTAGGGGTTAGAAATAGCGTCGAACTACGGCCACCAGTTTTCCCTGAATCTGAACATCCGTAGCATAGATTGGTTCCATTTTGGCATTTGCCGGCATGAGTTTAATCTGGTCCGCCTCTTTATAAAACCTTTTCAAAGTAGCCAGGCCGCTGTTTAACAGAGCCACAACCACGTCTCCGTTTTTTACTGTTTCTTCTTTAATTAAAACCGCATAATCTCCCGGCAAAATGCCGTCTTCAATCATCGAATCCCCTTTGACCTGAAGAACAAAAGCAATTTTTCCGGACGGAACCAGATTGGCCGAAACTTTAAACGTCGCGGTCGGGTCTTCATGCGGCTCCAAAGGTTTGCCGGCATGAATGTAGCCCAAAAGCGGCAGTTCCACTCCGGCCGTATGGTCGCTGATATAATTGGTGTTGTAGGGCGCCGTGACTTCCAGACCGCGGACCTCATTGGGGTTGCGCCGGATGACCCCTTTGGCCTCCAGAGTTTTGATATGCTCGTGAACGGTGGCCGGGGAGGACAAGCCCATGCCTTTGCAGATTTCCAACAAAGTAGGGCTGTAGCCATGTGCTTTAACGAAGCTCTGGATGAACTCTAATAAATCTCTTTGTCTTTTGTAAAGGACAACTGGCATAGTTAATGTTAAAATTAGTCTATTATTGGTGTTTTGTCAACTATAATTTTCTATGTCTTTTCGTCTCATTTCCGCCTATCAGCCCACGGGGGACCAGCCGCAAGCGATTGAAAAATTGACCGCCGGGATTAACGCGGGCGCCAAACACCAGGTTCTTCTGGGAGTGACCGGCAGCGGCAAGACTTTTACTATGGCCAACGTCATTGCCAAAACGCAAAAACCGACGCTGGTGGTGGCCCACAACAAGACTCTGGCGGCCCAGCTGTATCAGGAATTTAAGGAATTTTTTCCCGGGAATGCCGTCTGTTATTTTGTCAGCTATTATGACTTTTATCAGCCGGAGGCCTATATTCCCCGGACCGATATTTATATTGAAAAAGAAACAGAAATTAACGAGGAAATTGATAAACTCCGGCTTCAGGCCACAACTAATTTGTTAACAAGAAATGATGTCATTGTAGTAGCTTCTGTATCCTGTATTTATAATCTTGGAGATCCGCGGGAATATCAAAAAGCAACTTTAATGTTACCCGCGCCGCGAAAAGAAATTCTGGAAAAACTGGTTGATTTGCAATATGTCCGGTCGGAATTTGATTTTAAAAGAGGTACTTTTAGAGTAGCCGGTCAAAATGTTGATATATATCCTTCGTATGAAGATTTTGGTGTCAGGATTAACACGGATTCGCAACTGATTTCACGGATCGATCCATTAACCGGTCAGAAAATAGAAGATTTAGAAAATTATGTAGTTTATCCGGCAAAGCACTACATGACAGATCCGTCAAAGTATAAAGACGTTTTTATAAAAATAAGATCAGACATGGAGGCCCAGTGTAAAAAATTGCCATTATTGGAAGCGCAGCGTCTAAAAAGCCGGGTAACTTATGATTTGGAGATGATCCAGGAAGTTGGGTATGTAAATGGCATCGAAAACTAC
>CAYJLJ010000018.1:9355-9576 GCA_964371135.1 uncultured Gammaproteobacteria bacterium
AGAAAAGAAGGTGATCCGCCATATTCTTTGATGGAATATTTTCCTAAAGATTATTTATTAATTATCGATGAATCGCATATGTCTATTCCGCAAATCCGCGGGATGTATAACGGGGATCGGGCTCGTAAACAAACATTAGTAAATTTTGGCTTTAGATTGCCGGCGGCCCTTGATAACCGGCCGCTGCGTTTTCACGAATTTCAAAGACGGATGGGTCAGAC
>CAYJLJ010000019.1:0-9461 GCA_964371135.1 uncultured Gammaproteobacteria bacterium
GATCTGGTTTGACCTTAAATTGGTGGGTAACTCTATCATTCCATAATACTTGTTTTGGAGAATCGGAAACGGTTTGCCCCATCGCTTTCAGTTTTTGAGCAATTTCCGCATATTTGGGGTCATTTGCTTTCAGACCTCGCAATTGATCTTGTAATTTCAACGCTTGTTCTACTCTTGCATCAATTGCGTCGACCTCTTTTTGAGGCATATATTTTTCAACCTCCGGATCAAGTTTTCTAAACCAAGACGCTGGTTTTGCTTCTGCCATTTGAAGTATTCTCTCTCTCTCTGCTTATTTTGTCAAGCCGAAGGCGGAGAAGACAAAACTAGCCCTGGCGTTAAAAGTCAAATTTTTGAAGTTTCTGATAAAATTATTCCTGATGAAAACTAAAGCTAAAAAATTTAATGTAGAAAACTATTTAAAAGTTCTCCACGAAGCGGCAGGTACTTTTACCGCTAAAAACCATCCCGAATGGGCTACAAAAAAGAAAGTGGAAAAATGGTTACTGGAAACCAGGATGAACGCTGACAGAGATTTTAGTGATAAGACTATGAGAAAATTGCTTCGGTGCAGTAATGGCAAAACGCGAAAGTCGTTACTTTAAACGATCGTCATTTTCCCATGAAAGACATTGAAATCCTTAATCCCCTGACTTGACGTTGTGCAAAAGGCGTCACCTTGTAAAACCTTAACAAAATATTGACTTTGGCCAACTCCGGCGGTATTATAATAGGTAACTATGGGAGATAGATTAGCGGCAGAAGCAGAAAAATATATTAAAACGGGTAAGCCAACCTTTGTGCGGGCAGACCAGTGGACTGGAGATATCCAGAGGGATTTTGGTATCGTCCGTTTTTTAGGCTACAGTCGAAGTTTTTTCAGTTCCTTTTCGGGAAGGCCGTTAACTCCTGAAGAAGTTAGGGTCACAGTCCAAATTGAGATGGATGGGTTTCCGGCGCAAAAACCTACTCGCTGCACGATTGAAGATTTGAAGAACTCACCTTTGGAAGTAACTTCTGAATAATTATGACTGAGGCAGTTGCTAAAAGATATGAGGATTTTGAATTTGGCCTAGCTGATCGGCAGACAGAAAGGGTTAGAGTATATGATTTCCATGAGATGACTTGTGATGACGCAGTGCTTCATATGTGCAAAGGGAACTGGGAAATACGAGGCTTGGTTGAATGCGGCCATAAAATTCCACGACGCGGGAGACTCGGACGGCTGGCCGATTTCTTTTTAGGAGAAAAAAATGAACATGGTTTTGTAACAATTGAAGATATGTCCCGGTTTAGTGTGCAAGGGTCGGACATAGGCCTACAAGATTACCGCATCAGAAAGTAGGAAGATTGCTTCGGCGCTTCGCTTGTCAGAATGACGGAAAACTCCAAAATGCGCTAGAATGGAACCATGGAATCTGGTCCCAAGTTTTCTTTAGAAAAAGATACAACTGCTCCCCTGGCGGTAATTTTTGGTGAAAGCGATTTGGCCACAGCCGTGGTTCGGGCCCTTAAGAAACAACGCCTGCGCGTCCTTCATCTTGAAGAAGACACTTCGGCCCTGCCAATTTTTGAGCACCCCTCCTATGTTCTTTTCTTTGTTGACGGGAAAACTCCTCCCGTGAATCTCAAAATGCAGTTTCAGGAAGCCGTGACCTCTGCCACCGGAGCCGGGGCCAAAATTATTCTGGTTTTGGACAACGCCCTCGATTATTTTGAAAAAACCCTGGCCTCTCAGATTTCCCGGGCCGGATGGCCTCTTGCTATTGTTGAAGTCCGCGGAGAGATGGACGGCCCGGCCGGAGCCGCCACCGAAGAAGCGGCCGGCAAAATTGTCCGTCTGGCTTTTTCTCACAACACCTCGTCCCGTTTAACCATTCTGGGAAAAAACCGGACGGCCCCAACCGAAACGACCTATCCTGTCAGGCACCTTTCCGCTCAGGATGTGTTTGATAATCTCAAAAAACACCAGCGGCGCCGGCCCCCGCCCTGGAAAAAAATCACCGCCGGGATTTTCGCGGCTTTCGTGGTTCTGGGAATAATCTCTCCCCTGCTGGTTATGGGAGCAGCCACAACTAAAGCTATTTTTGAATTGAGTCAGGCTAAAAATCAACTGACAACCGGTCAGTTTGCTTCTGCTTTAAAATCCGCGGAAAGTGCCAGGCAGGACTTGGGCTTTGCCAAAATTGTGACCCGCTATTTTGGTCCGGCAATGCCGGGAATGGGAGTGTCCCTGGAGAAATATTACGATTTTCTGACTCTGGGAGAAACCGGAGCGGATGTGGCTGTCCGGGCCGCCCGGCTGGGGCCGAGAATGGATATTGCCGCCAAAGGTTTAATGTCCGGATGGGAAAATATCAGCGCCCTGTCCGGGTAAATCCGGACTGAACTGGGACCATTAAACGATGATCTGGGACTGATTGAAGCGCAGGCAGAAGCCGTCACGACGGGTCCCGGGGCCAAAATCATGGCGTTTTTTGGCATGCCCACGGCTAAAATTAAAAAATACGCGGACCAGATTCCCCTGGCCCGGCAGCTAATTACCCAGGCCGATTCTCTGCTGGTTGCCTGGCCCGAGGTGGTGCCGGCCACGGGCAAAAAAACCTATCTGGTTGTTTTTCAAAACAGCGCCGAGCTGCGTCCGACCGGCGGCTTTATTGGCTCTTATGCTTTAGTGAAAATTGACAATGGTCGCCTTTTGGATTGGAAAATATATGATATTTACACGGCTGATGGTTTACTTCGCGGCACGATTGCTCCGCCGGATGAAATTTTGCATTTCCTGGGCCAACAGGGCTGGTTTATGCGCGACGCCAATTGGGCTGCCGATTTTCCCCTGACGGCCAAACGTCTGCTGTGGTTTTTGGAAAAGGAAACCGGGCAAACGGCGGACGGGGTGGTTGCCGTAAATCTGGGCGCCGTACAGAAACTTTTGGAAGCCACCGGCCCCCTCGCCCTTTCAGACTTTAATCAAACGGTTTCCGCCGGCGACTTTTTTCAGAAAGCGGAATTCTCCTCGGAAATCAATTTTTTTGCCGGGTCGACACAAAAACGGGATTTTCTCGGAGCTGTGGCCAAAGCGATTCTGGAAAAAATGACCGCGGATACCAATAAAAACTACCCGGCTCTGGCCTCGGCCCTGGTGGCCTCTCTTAATGAAAAGGACATTTTGCTTTATTTCAACAGCCGGGAAGCCCAAAAGGCCGCGCTGAGCGCGGGCTGGTCGGGAACCGTTGAAAAAGAAGAATGCCTGCGCAGTCTTAAGAACTGTTTAATGCTGGTTGAAGCTAATTTAGGCGCCAATAAAGCTAACTATTTTGTTAAAAGAAGTTTGAGAGTGGACAGTGTGATCAGTAAGGGCGGCGACATTGAAAACACGGTCACCGTTCTTTACCGCAACGACTCTCCCTCGGACACCTGGCCGGGCGGAGCGTATAAAAATTATTTGCGTTTTCTGATTCCCAAGGGTTCCAGGCTGGTCAGTTTTGATCTTGGGTCCGGACAAAAACCGATCGTCTCCCCGGTTCTAACCGCGGCGGAGTTGGCCAGGATCAGCCCTGATGAATTTTTTGTGTTCCAATCCAAAGAAAATAATTTCGACAGCATCGGGACCCTGGTCGAAATTCCCATTGAAACAGACCGGACCATAGTTTTCCGTTACCGGCTGCCCTCAAAAATGTCTTTTGCCAATTCCAAATCCGCCTATGACTTCTTTTTTCTTAAGCAGCCCGGGACCAATGCTGATCTTTTGGATTTTTCTCTTGATTATCCGTCATTTCTTACTCCCGTTAAGTCCGGGGGCAGAAACGGCAACGTCCCGCTTGTCTTTAATCAAAAGCTAATATATAATTCTGATCTGGGCAGTGACCGTTCTTTCGAAATTAATTTTGAAACAAAACTATGAAAGCTATTCCTTTAACTGCGCAAATTCGGGAGTTGACCGGAAAGAAAGTCAAGAAAATTCGCCGCGAGGGATTGATTCCGGTGACAGTTTACGGCAAGGAGATTAAATCTCAATCCCTGGCCGTCCCCGTTAAAGATTTTTCCAAGGTCTATTCCCTTGCGGGAGAAACCGGGCTGGTGGATTTGAAATTTGCTGAAAAATCCCTCCCCACTCTGATTTCCAATGTCCAAATTCATCCCCTGGGGCGGCAAATCATTCATGCTCAATTCCACGCTGTCAATTTGAAAGAAAAAATCAAAGCCAATGTGCCGCTGGAATTGACGGGAGAATCCCCGGCCGTCAGCAGCAATATTGGTCTTCTGCTCCAGACTCTTAACGAAATTGAGGTTGAAGCCTTGCCCTCGGATTTGCCGGAAAAGATTGAAGTTGACGCAACTAATCTGGCAGAAATTGATCAACAAATCAGTGTCGCCGATCTGAAAATTCCTTCCGGCGTTGAAGTTTTAACCGGCAAAGAAGAAGTTGTTGTCAAGGTTGTCCCGGCCGTTTCGCAGGAAGCCAAGAAGGAAGCCGAAGAAGCCGCGGCCAAAGCCGCCGCTGAAGCGGCGGTCGCGCCGGCGGGGGAAACTCCGGCTGCGGAAACACCTCCCACCGAAGAAAAAAAGCAATAAGTATCTTAAGTTACTTAAGTTTTTTTAAGATTTCATTATTCGGATCAATTTCCTCCGCCTTCTCCAGAAATTTTTTTGAATCAAAATCCCGGTAAATTTTTTGCGAAAGAATGGAAAGTTTTAAATAGGCATCCCGGTAGCCGGGGAGAATCTCCAGAAGTTTTTGCCAGCGGACAATTTCCTGTTTAATTTCTCCGGGTTGGTTTTGAGCATCCATTACTTTTTGCAGTTCAAAATTATTTTGATTATTAAAAGCTAATTCCGTTTCCTTTTGCGCGGTCTTAAAATCATTAATTGAATAAAACATTTGTCCTAAAAGTCGGTGAGAGGCTCGGTCATTTTGATTAATCAAAACGTTGGCTTTAAGTTTCTCAAAGGGGGATGGGGGAAGAATTAAATTAATGATTAAAAGAGCGCAGAAAAAAACGGCTAAAACAAAAACTAATTCTTTGAAAAGCCTGCGAAAATAGAGAAGGGGCGCGTGTTTGCCTGACATGAACAGCCTTCGCGCAGGGCGAAAAATGCGCCCTTTTTCGAAAAGTTTTCCTATTATCTTTCGGGGCAAGGCCCAAACTTTCATGCGCCCTATCATACCGATCTATTATACTATTTTAACGGGGCCACGAAGAGATTATGAGAGGATGATTTTCATTGTTGGGGAGCAGTCCCCAGATTTCTTCAGTGACAAAAGGCATGAAGGGGTGGAGAAGTTTTAATATAGTTAAGAAACTTTCTAGTAA
The DNA here is from genome assembly GCA_964371135.1 of uncultured Gammaproteobacteria bacterium. Classification (GTDB taxonomy): domain Bacteria; phylum Patescibacteriota; class Microgenomatia; order JAMCZE01; family JAMCZE01; genus JAMCRP01. Next base: position 5,316 of record CAYJLJ010000019.1, read on the forward strand.
AACAGGATAAGAGACTAAGCCCTTTTTGTAGTCCTCAATATATTTATCCGCAAACTCATGCCAGGTGAATTGATAAAGATCATCAGACGCCATACCAAATTTAAAATTGTCGAGGTTTTTAGTTGTTGATGTAATTAAATTATTAATATTATTTTTTAATTCTTGGTCCTTTTCAGCTGGTTCATTCTTTTGCTCGGTGGTTAAAAGAAACCGGCCAATATTCCACAGTTTGTTGGAAAAGTTTCTCATGCCCCGGACTTTATCTTCGCTTAAGGAAACATCGGCGGCGGGAGCAACTCCAATAACCAGTGCCAAGCGCAGGGCATCGGCCCCGTAAGCATCAACCATGACAATTGGGTTAATGACGTTGCCCTTACTTTTACTCATCTTTTTTCCAAATTTATCAACGACTCTGGCGTGCAGGTGAACAATGTCAAAAGGCACTTTACCGGTCAAATAAATTCCCAGCATCATCATTCTTGAAACCCAAAACGGCAGAATGTCCCACAAAGTATCCAGAACGGAAGTAGGATAAAAATATTCCAGATCCCCGGGTTTGGACCTTAAAGTATTAACCGGCCACTGGCCGGAGAGAAACCAGGTATCAAAAGTATCCGTTTCCTGAAGACTGTCTGGTGTAGCCTCCAAACTAAAACTGGCGTTCTTAGGAGCTACTAAAGATTGAAGACCGTTTTTAATTTCCCCAAAACTATATTTGGTTTTTAAATCTTTGTATAAGCCGGTAATTTTTTCTCCCCTGGGATCAAGAAAATTAATTTGAATGTCCGGATTTTTTTCCAGATCGTACCAGACCGGAATTCTTGGACCCCAGACAACCTGGCGGCTGATATTCCAGTCACGCAAATTGTTCATCCAGTCCAGATACAGTTTTTCAAAACGTTTTTTGGGAAAGATTTTAGTGGTTCCTTTTTTAACTGCTTCAATAGCCGGCTTTGCCAAGGGTTTAATTTTTACAAACCACTGGGGAATAACCATTGGCTCGATCACTGTGCCGCAGCGGTAACAGACACCGACCGAGTGGGTGAGTGGTTCGGTTTTGACCAAGACTCCGGCCTTGTCTAAAAGTTCAACGGTCTTTTCCCGGGCCTGTTTGATATTTAATCCGACCAGTTCGTCAGGAACCCGGGAATTTTTTTCCAGCCGGCCCTGGCGGTTAATGATATTAATGATTGGCAAATTATTTTTCTGCCCGATTTCAAAGTCAACCGGGTCGTAGCCCGGTGTGACTTTTAATCCGCCGGTGCCAAAATCCATTTCAATAGCAGGGTCAGTAATAATGGGAATTTCAATGTTAATTAAAGGAATAACGGCTCTTTTACCAACCAACGCTTTGTATCTTTTATCTTTAGGGTTTACGGCGACGGCCACGTCGGCAAAAATTGTTTCCGGTCGGGTAGTGGCGATTTGAATTGGGCCATAATTTAAAAAGTAAAGTTTGTCTTCCCGCTCTTCGTAGTCCACCTCCAGCTCGGAAAAGGCCGTTCCGCACCGGGTACAAAAGTTGACGATTCTTTCCCCGTGGTAAATTAAACCGTCTTGGTGAAGTTTTCTAAAAGTCTCTAAAACCATTTCCACAATTTCCGGCTCAAGACTGTAATGGTAGCGGCTCCAATCAAGGGCAAAGCCCAGCCTTTTAAGCTGGAACTGGTTAAGCTTGCGGTTTTCCTCGGAAAATTTCCAGAGCATGGCATACAACGTATTCCGGTCAAAATCAAACCGGCTTTTGTCTTCCTTAGCCAGTTTTTTCTCAAACACGTATTGAGTTTCCATTCCCGCGTGATCAGCCCCGGGCAGCCAAAGTGTTGGGTCGCCTAGCATAATGTGATACCGGGCTAAAATATCTTCAACCACAAATTGGGCATGGCCTAAATGCATGGAATCGTTGGCGTTCGGCAGGGGAAGAATAATAGTAAAGGGTTTTTTCTTTGGATCGATTTTTGGAGTAAAAAACCCACCATCCTCCCACATTTGATAAATGCGGCCTTCAACACTTTGGTGGTCATACTTTGGTTCCATAAGCCAATTATAGCAGAGTGAGGAAAATTTAAGAAGGATATCTATAATCCGCACTAGCGGGCCATGGATAGGATACGGATTCTTCTTGACAAAGGTTTGTGCGTCTCATATCATCGGCCTGGATGAGAAAACTTTGTATCTTTGTCTTTTTTCTATTTTCTTTCTTATATCTTATTTCAACGCGAAGCGTTTTGGCGCAGGGTAACGAACTGCTTCCTGCCGGGCAAACAATCGACTCTGATTATTTCCGCTCCGGCGAAACTGTCCAGATTGACGGGGACATTCGCGGCGACGCCTTTTTGGTGGGGGGAATTGTCACCGTTAACGGCAAAATTGACGGAGATTTATTTATCCTGGGAGGCAAGGTTAATGTGAACGGGGAAGTGGGCAACAGCATCCGCATTCTTGCGGGAGATGTAACTGTTAACGCCCCGGTTGGGAGAAATACTTTGTTAGTTTGCGGTAATTGCAATGTGACCAATCGGGCTTTAATTAATGGCAGTCTTCTGGTCGGAGCCGGAAACCTGGAACTTTCTGCCGCCAACATCGGCCGGGGCTTTCGCTTTTTTGGCAGCCGGCTCTATTTAAACTCGGCCATTAATAATGAGGCTTTTGTTGTGGCCAACCGGGAGTTTTTGCTCGGACCCCAGGCTTCAATTTCCAGCGCCCTGAAATATACGGGAAACAATGAGGCGGTGCTGGAAACGGGGGCGACGGTTGCCGGCAGTATTTCTTATCAAAAAGAAAGCACCTCCACCGGGTATCCGCGGTTTTTTGGCGGCCGGACAATTCTGTCTTCCTACCAAAGGATTAAGCCGATCACCGAGACTCTGGGTTTTGCGGTTTCCGCCTTAATTGGATTTCTCCTGCTTGGGCTGTTTCCCCGGATTTTTGAAAAAACAGCCATGGCCATGGAAAACCGGCCGGCGGCATCGTTTGGCTGGGGAGTGGCTGCCGCTTTAATGCTGCCGCTGGTTGTGGTGTTGTTTGCCATTACTATTGTGGGGATTCCGGTTTCGCTGGTGCTGCTGCTTCTGGCCTATCTGGCCTGGATTCTGGCCCAATATCTGACGGCTTTTTTCATTGGCCGCAAAATTATGCTCGCCCGTTTTGGGGAACGGCGGGGCTGGGCGCTTCTGTTGGGATTATTCCTGATTTATCTTCTGGGAATTATTCCTGTAATTGGGAGCCTGGCTAAAATATTGTTGGTCCTGTTTGCCCTGGGCGCGGCAATTTTGGCCTACAAGCAGCCGGTGATCCTTAAAGATTTAAAGTTGCCGAGTCGGTCGCCGCTGCGATCCCGGAGAAAGTCAAAGTCTTCAAATTAACCGTCAGGCCGTTGTTTGATTTAATCAAAACCTTTAGCGAATAGTTGCTGGTGTTGCTGTCATAAACGCAAGTCAGGCCTGAACAGGTGCCGATGGGGATGACTTTGCGGGTATAGGGAGAGCTTAGACTGCCTTTGACGACCCGGAAAATGCCGGGATAAACAACATAAGACAAGGTGTAATCCATGCCGGTGACATAATTAATTCCGGCGCCGCCAAAATCCAGATAAAGGTTTTTCAAATCAGAACTGAAAGAAGGGGTAATGTCCACGTCGGGAGCACCAACGGTGGTCCAACCGGTGGAAGTGGTGGTTATTACCGGTGCAGACGGAGCTGGGGCGGGTTTAGGTTTATTGGCAATAGGAGTGGGGGCAGCACTAGGGGAGGCAGTTTTGGCCGGGGCGGCCGGGGGGGCGAGTTTGGTGACAGAGGGCGGCGTGGCCGATTCGGTCTCGTTGGCCTTGGAGAGAATCGAGCGGGTAACGGCCACGGCCGTGATGATGACACCGGCTGCAGCCGCCACAATAACAACAGTTAAAATAATTTTCTTTATTTCCGGCGTGATTTGCACTGGCCTTAGATTAGATCAACAGCGGGTCGGCGTCAACAGTTGTACCTGGTATTTAGGTTGGTTACACCTCGCTAAAACTTAAATTTTAAATTTGTAGACTTGGACAGGCATTCCTCTATTTTTGGCTTTATCAATAGTGTCTTGAGTTCCAGGTGAATCATTTACCTGAAAGGCCAGTAATTCAGTTGCCACACTTAAAACTGCCGTATT
>CAYJLJ010000020.1:0-9380 GCA_964371135.1 uncultured Gammaproteobacteria bacterium
CGCTCGGTTACGTGGGACAGTCGTTCTCGTACCTGACGGCCATCCAATATGCCTCCGCGGGACTGGTTGCCCTGCTCCTCTATCTCTACCCCGTGTTCGTGTTCATCCTGTCGGTGATCTTCCTCCGCGAAAAAGTGACCTGGGCCAAAGTCGCCGCGCTCGCGCTTGCCCTCATCGGCACCGCATTGACCGTGGGTCCCGCGGGCGGGCAGTTCCTCGGCATCTTCTTCGCCATCACCGCGGCAGTCGTCTACTCGGTCTACATCATCGTCGGCACGGACGTGATGAAGCACGTCAGCGCGGTGCAATCGTCCGTGGTCATCTTTGCATCGGCGGGCGCGGTCTATGGGATTCTGACCGCAGTCAACGGCGCGCACTTCCCTGCCAGCAGTTCGGGCTGGTGGTCCATGGCGGGCATCGTTCTTCTCGCCACCGTCATCCCCGTTGTGACCTTCCTCGCGGGCCTCGAGCGGATCGGTCCCACCAACGCGGCCATGCTGTCCACGCTGGAGCCGGTAGTCACCGTCCTGCTCGCGGCGTGGTTGTTCGCGGAAAGGCTGGAGACGATCACGCTGGTGGGAGGCGCGCTGATTTTGGTCGCGGTGGTGGTGCTGACGAGGAGCGAGATGGGCCAGATTGATCAGAAACAATCAGATGCTTGAAATTTTCTGGCGATAGTTATTTTTATTGATCACGGTCAGGGAATGTTCAATGGGAAAGACGGGGGTGGCCGTTTCCTCCTGAACCTTGATCTCGAAGGCGGAATAAACTTTCTTATAGTCTTCGAGAATCAGGTCTACTTCCTTTCCCCCATATTCGCGATAAAAATACCTGCTGAACAATCGGCCATGATTCCTTATCTGCTTTTCGATCTCACTGATCACAAAATTCTCAAAAACAGCGCCACGGTCCGGGCGCAGGGCCGTATCACGAAAATCTTTTGCCAGGATATTTCGGATACCCAGGTCGTAAAAATACAACTTGCGATTCAAGGAGACCGCCCGCCTCAAATTGGTTTTGAAGGATGGCAGGGGAATCAGGATATAGTTTTTTATGAAAATTTCGATGTAATTGGTGACCGTTTGAACATTGGACTGAAGACTGTTCGCTATTTCCCTGATCGAAACCTCCTGCCCCAATTGCAGGGCGAGCATCGTGAGAATATCTTTGGCCAGTTTTGTGTTCTTGAGATTGTAGATCGTGATGATATCCTTTAGAACATACATATCCAATATATTCTGAAGCAATTCCACCTTTTCTTCAAAGGATGATTGGGAAAGATGGACCTCCGGGTAAAGACCAAATATCTGGGCCTGTTCGGCGGTCTGTTTGGCGAGTTCCGCCTCTTCGTAGGCTCTGACCTGACTGTTCGAGAAAACTTCCTCCACAGACAGAGGCAGGCAGAATGCCTCGATAAACCTGCCAGCCAGGCTGTCAAATTCCTCCGACTTTTGCCGTAGTTCACTGCTACCCGTCGCGATGATCTTAAGCGGGTAATTGTCAATCAATACTTTTAGCGTCTGGGTGGCTTCGGGATAATTCTGGACTTCATCAATAAGAAGGATTTTATGCTCTGCGGCGATTTTGTCTGTCACTTCTCTTCTGGGAACAAATCTTTCCTGGTGGGAGAGGAGATCAAAGTTGAAAATCGGCAGATTGCCTTCCTGGGAAGCGATTTTTTTGAGCAGGGTGGTCTTGCCGCTCCTGCGCGGTCCCCAAACGAAAAGGATTTTCCCAGGCGCGGACGCCAAATAACTGGCAACTTTATCTTCGATAAGCCGGTTATATGTCATACCGCACTATATCAATTTAATACTAAATTGTCAAGTGGCGCTTTTCAACTTCAAGATACCAATTTATAGTGGCACAAAGATAATCACCCCACCGTGAACTCCCTTCTCTGTAGTGACCCGTCCTGCTTGCGGCGTGGTTGTTCGCCGAACGGCCGAAACCGATTACACTGGTGGGAGGCGCGTTGATTTTAGTCGCGGTGTTGTTGTTGACGAAAATCTAGATGGGACAGGTAGAGCTGCAAAAAGATTAGAACAGAGTTGTTCGCGTGTTGTATAATTCAAGCATGGACAGTCCAAAGCTCAACATCCCCCGTAGAAAAGTGGCAGATTTTTGCCGCCGATATCACATCCAAAAACTTGCGTTTTTTGGGTCGGTTCTGCGCGAGGATTTCAAGCCAACCAGCGATGTAGATATATTGGTTGAATTCAAAAAAGGCTGCACACCAGGTCTTGCCTTTTTTGCCATGCCAGAGGAACTAAAGAAAATCCTTGGACGTGAAGTGGATTTACTTACCTATCAGGGAGTGAAAACCAGCAGGAATCCCATCCGGCGCAAAGCCATCCTGGATTCTGCGAGGGTGTTTTATGTCGCGCGATGACGCCTATCTGTATGACATCCTCGAATCATCGCGCACAGCACTTGAATACATACACGGAATTTCACGAGACAGAAAAACGCAATTTGCGACCGTGTGAGGATAGAATCAAATCAAGGATGGAACCACCAGATGTCAGAACAGGAACTCATCCAACGAATCCAGAGCGGTGATACGGAAGCCTTCCGCGATTTCTATGAGCAAAATGCGCGGCTGGTTTACCGCTATATCCTCGTCCGGATGGAAGATTCGCATGACGCTGAAGACCTAACTGCCGAGACGTTCATCAAGGCCTGGCAGGCGTTTCCCAACTTTAAGTGGCGCGGCAAACCCGCGCTCGCCTGGCTATTCTCTATCGCTCACAACCTCGTCATGGATAAATATCGTAAGAAGCGCGATCTGTTAGACTGGCTGCCCTGGCGTCACGGCAACGAAGAGCGCCAGTTTGAACGGGTTGAACATCAGGATGAAATGCGAAGCGCCTTTTCCACGTTAAGTTATGAACAACAGGTGATTCTCAACCTCCATTTCTATGAGAATTACGACCTGATTGAAGTAGCAGAAATCCTGGGAAAGTCTCCCAATGCCGTGCGCGTCGCCCACTTCCGCGCCCTGGAGCGATTACGCCAGACGATGAGTCATGCAGATACCTAAAATGCCCAACCAGCCCCCTTTCGCAGAGCAGTCCCCCAGCCCATCGGGAAAAGTCCCAGAAGATCCTTGGGCTGACGTAGCGACCCGCCTGCAGAAATTCCAGCCCACCGAACCGGGGCCGGAGATCTTGGAACGCGTCTGGCAGAGTGTAGTCCAGGCGATTAAAGGGCCACACGCGATGATCATCCAAAGCTTGGTCCAAGCGCAACCCAGCCAACCGGATTCCGCGGCTTTGAATCGCATTTGGACGCACGTGTCAATGGGGATTAAAGCCCGGCAGGCGCCCGCAACCCGCCAGTTTGGGAGGCGCATCTCCTGGGGATGGGCGGTGGCCTTGACCCTGGTGTTCTTCCTGCTTGTGGGTGCGGTAAATGTTGCTTCAGCCTCTGCGTTGCCAGGCTCGATGCTCTATCCGGCCAAACGCGCTTTTGAAACCGTGCGCTTGGAACTGACACTCGACCCGCAAGATCACGCGCAATTTGCCCTTCTCCTGGCTGACCGGCGATTGGAAGAAGCCAAAATCCTAATAGAACAAGGGGCTTCACCGGAGCTTGTTTCCCAAACCCTCGAAGATTCCTTGGCCTACCTGGCTATCGCTGCGTCCAGTGTTCCCCTCGAACAAATCGTCTCCCGAATAGACGCATGGAAGGACAACCTTCAGGGCTGGCCCGTCGCCTACCAAGCCAGCACGGTAGCGGTTTTCAACGCCTGGCTGCAAACTAATCCAACCCTGCTGGGCGACTCGGGTGGGGTCATCCCGACACTCGTCCCACCGGGGAAAAGCACGCCTACCTTTATGCCTTCTCTGCCGGTCGTCTCCCCAAGCCTCCCCCCTGCCACGCAGCTCCCTGCGGTGATAGAAACCCCGATCATCCCCGCGTCTGTGCCCACCGTTTCAGTTACGCTCAACGTAGGCCTGACGCCAACCCTGGTACCGTCCACATTGGCGTCTCCTCCGCCCACGACTACTCTCCTACTACCCACGCTGCCCCCCATTCTTCTCACACCCACACCGACAAAGACTCCTGGCGGGCCAACGCGCACACCCACTGCACCGTTACCGACAGTTACCCTTCCCCTACCATCGCTCACACCGGTCGCACCGCTACCGACAGTTACTCTTTCTCTCCCCATCCCTACGGTCACCGCAACCCTCCCCCTGCCCATAATTACGCTAACCCTCCCGTTTCCTTGAGTGTGGACTGCCATTTCCCTGACGTAATCGGCGGACAATCGTCCGCCGATTTTTATTATGCGCCCAAGCATGGGTGTGGATTAGTGGATGAGAGAACCTTACGGACACCGAAGGCGGATTGCATCAACCGTAGGCGGAAGGCAAGGTCTGAGGAGGGCGGAATCAAACCTGCGACTTTAGAAGCCAGAGTTAGCGCGTGAGGATTTGTAATGTTTTTCCTTCGCAGCCCGTTAACTGAGTGGGTAACATGCAACCCACGAGTTTCGCCCAAACTCAATCTCATTCTCTCGGAGGATATGATCCATGTCTCGTCAATTGACAATCGCCACTAAACTGGCAACTTCACTGATGATTTTACTCACCTTCCTATCCACGTCGATCGCTCCAGGTCGGGCTTCACCCCTCACGAGCCTCAACCCCGGCAGTTTCACCATCGGCTGGGTGAACACCTATAAATTCCCGGCCCCGCAGCCCGGCTGTACTGGTGTAGGCATCGTCAGCCAATACTACGGAGGTGAGGAGTGCGGTTTCGGCGCATTTTCCATCAGCCCGGCCGAAGCCGGTAAATCCATCGTAGTTCATTTCATAGATGAAAACGGCATCGACTTTCATCAGGAAACAGCGACTGATGACACCACGACGGTGGGAGAATACCGAGTCAACATCACCCCAACTGCTACCACCTGGCCTGCCGGCGCCATCACCCTGGAAGCGGTGATGCAGTCTCCCAACACTGGCAGCGCCAGCGCCGGTATTTTCCTGAACTGGCTGCATCAGGTGGGCGGCCTCGACAAGAATGCCTACGCCCCAGGGGACCCAGTCATCGTTACCGGCAACGTTTACCGCCGCACCGGCACCAGCCTCGCCCCGGTGGATACGCCGGTAGCTGCCGGCCTCGCTGTCCAGATTATAGACCCGGACACCCTGACCGTTCTGGCCACCCAGACGACCACTGCCAGCGTAGTTGATGGCAGTTGGAGCGTGACCTTCCCAGGCGCCGCCACCGCCGCTTTTGTACAAAAGAATTATCGCGTCAAGGCCGCCGCTACATGGAACGACCTAACGGCTGTCTGGGGACCACCCGGCTGGAAAGGCGAGCTGAATTTGATCGCGCCCTTCTCCACCGGCGAAGGCGACCTGCTCTTTACCGCCCAGCAGACGGCAAACAATGGCGCCCTTCACCCCGGCGATATCTTCCTGACCGTGCTTTCCGCACAGAACCCGACCCTCTCCGGCGCCACCAGCGTCCAGGCGCAGGCTGTGTTGCCGGCAGGCGCGATCTTCGTAGAGAGCATCCCCAGTCCGAACAGCGGAACGGGCACGCTTGCCGACCCGCTGATCTGGAATCTGCCCGCCGCCATCCCAGCTGGCGGGCAGGCACGCATCTACCTTTATGCCCGCGCCAAAACAGAAGTTGAAGACAACACCATCGTCTGGCAGCTCCTTGACATCCAAACCAGCCTCACCTATCTGCATAATGCGCAGTCCAAGACCGCCAGCGATACCACCCTCGGCCCCAAAGTTGTTCCCATTGGTGACGTGGGAAATACTGTGCGCCACGGACAGCGGCCTTTTCCCGTTGCACTGGTGGACTACTCAGACCTCAAGCACGATGCCTCCCACACTGGGGGTTACTTTCATAACCAGATTTTCGCCCACCTGATTGAGCGTTATCAGGAAATGTCCTTCGGCCAGTTGCTGCCGGTGCCCATCCTGCCCAGCGTCGGGAAGGGCGACGTGCGTTACGATGAAACGCCCAGCGAAACCTACTCTTGGTCCACTCTACAGCCCAACGGTTTCTGCTCCGGCGTCACCACTGCCGGGGCGAGCGGTAACCCACCTGACCCCGACGGCCCGCCTTTGGGAGCTACGTACCGTATCCAGAGTGATTGGTTCCAACTCCCCGGCACACAGGGCTACTATGGATCGGACTCGACCGGTTCTGCCTACGCCGGCGCCTTAAGCGGACAGGGCACCCTGATGAATGTGGACAACGGCTGCAATCCGCCAGGAGCCATCGCTTACGATGCCGCCACCCTGATGGACCCCAACGTAGACTTCAACCAGTTCGACTCCGATCGCGACGGTTGGGTGGACTTCTTCGAACTGATCTACCAGGGCCAACCGGAAAACATCCTCGGGGAAACCGGGGTGAACAACGTTTGGCCGCACTCCAGCGACCTGGCTTACTACTATCCCGGCGGATACGTCAGCCACGACCAGTTGCGCGACCACCAGGATCGTCCGCTGTACTGGACGGACGCCACCCAGACGGTGATGACTACCACGGTCACCGGTTTCATCGTTTACGTGAAGGTCGGCCCCTACAACGTGAATGCCGAGTTCTCCGACGAGACCACCTTCAGCCACGAATACGGCCACTCCCTGGGCATGCCCGATAATTACAGCCTGGGCTCGCGCGTGACGATGGGCGAATGGGACCTGATGTCCTCGGGCGCCGGCCACATGAGCATTTGGGATAAGCAGGAATTGGGCTGGATCGTGCCCTTTAGGTTGACTTCTGACACCGATGTGGCCAGCCAGACCGAGGTGAAGGTGGATACCCACACCATCGAGTGGCGCGACTCCGGAGGAGTTCCCTACACCCTGAACGGGAACGTGCATAACGCCGGGGTCTACAAGGTAGACCTCCCCAAAGTAACGCTGTTCGACCCGGCCATCATCCCCTCCGGCAGTTGGGTCTATTACTCCCAGGCCGGCAACGACTTCGGTTACCCCGGTCATGTCTTCGATATCTCCTTCGACGCCAACCTGACTACCGGCGCCGGCAGCCTGCAACTAAACTTCCAGAGCTGGTACGAGATCGAAAAGGATTACGATTACGGCTACCTCCAGGTTTCCACCGATGGAGGCTCGATATGGACTAACCTGCCCTCTGGAGCCGGCACTACCACAACCACCAACCCCAACAGCAACAACCACGGTAATGGCATCACCTGCGTTAGCGGCGCCCAAGCTGATCCTACCTGCGGTGTGCTGTCCTACCCGGAGCCGGCCTTCATCACCGACACCTTCGACCTGACCGCCTACGCTGGCCAGGATTTCATCGTGCGCTGGGATTACTCCACCGATCCCGGCCTGGCCATGCGCGGCTGGGTGATTGACGACATCGCCCTGGTCGCCGATGGAAACGTGGTATTCGACGATGACGCTGAAGACCCCATCCAGAGTCACGACGGGGCCCACGTTTACAACGGCTGGATGCGCAGCAACGGCACGGCCACCGCCGAGCATGCCTACTGGATCGGCGTGCGTGACCGCACCGGCTTCGATGTTAATACCGCTATCCAACCCGGGGTGGTGATGGAGTTCGCCAACGAGGCGCACGGCTACGGCAACTTTGGCGTGGATAACCCGCCTGCCCTGACCGTGCTGGACAGTCACCCGGAGCCGGCCAACGATGCTCCCAACCTGAACGACGCCTCCTGGCGGCCTTTCCCGACCGACCCCGGCAACCCCCTTGCCGGAAATGGCGACTACTTCACCGACTGCGGAGATCCCACCTACGCCAACGCGTCGCGCCACGTTGAAAATTACTCTGACCCCAGTCGCGCCGACAGCCAGTGGCTTTTCGACCATAAAGCCCTGGAAATGTTGGTGAACAGCCTGGCCGGAGAAGGGTCGGGAGCCATGAGCGCCAACGTGACTTACCGGATTTCATCGGCCTGCCAGACGCCGCTGCCGGTGTTGGAGATTACCAAGCAGGATTCACCCGATCCTGTGAAGGCTGGAGAACTTCTGACCTACACGATTTCCGTGGTCAACACAGGGAATGCCCAGGCCACCGGCGTTGTGGTGAGCGACACCATCCCGATCAACACCACCTTCGAAAGCTGCTCGGGAGCTTGCAACCTCAACGGAACTGCTGTCACCTGGAATGTGGGCAACCTGGCGAGCGGACAAAGCCTCAACTTGACTCTGGTCGTGACCGTAGACGGCTCGTTAGCCAACGGATCCGTTATTCGTAACCTGGATTACAGCGTGGATAGCGACCAGACCAACCCACTAGCCGGTGAGCCGGTCAACACGCAAGTCACTACCAGTGATCTGCCCCAATTGGAGATCACCAAACGAGGCTCGTCTGACATGGTTCAGGGCGGTGACCCGTTGACCTATACCCTGACGGTGCGCAACACAGACAACGTTGCGGCTACTGGTGTAGTCGTAAACGACACGCTGCCGGCTGACACAACCTACGTAAGCTGCGGTGGCACAACCTGTGCCATCAACGGCGGCGTGGTTACCTGGACAGTGGGTACCCTGGATCCTGGCGCGAGCCTGGAACTGAGCCTGGTCGTTCAGGTGGACGATACGCTGCCTGCCGAAAGCCTGATCTTCAATGATACTTACAGCGTAGACAGCTTAGAAACCAACCCAGTCTTCGGCGCGCCCGTTGTCACCCGGGTTAACTTCGTGGTCTACATCTACCTGCCTCTTATCAGTAGAAGTGGTCTGCCCCAATTGGAGATCATCTACTTGCCTCTTATCAGTAGATGAAAATTTAGTGGTAACAGCAAGCTGAGCGCAGGCGAAGTCGCCGACCTTGACCCACAATGTGCGACTCGCCTGCGCTCGGCGCGCCTTTATCGTGAAATTTGAAATTTTCTTCCACCGATTGTTTGCGCTTCGTGCAAATACAAGAGCAAGAGCAAAACAAGTTCTGCATTGCGCAAAAGTGCCAGAAAGAGAATGGCCATGACAAATGAGATGCATGCAAATAATGTTTTCAAGATTGAAAATTGTCGGGCAAAAATACACGGTGCGGGTAATTTGGTTGATTGCCTTGCGTTAGAGCAGGTTCGCTTATGTCATCATGTTTTGCGTTTTGGCAGCAGTTTTTTCTGCATACATCCTCAAAGATTGGGGTTTGTGGAGAAGGCGAAAATACAGGCTCATCTCGAAAAGTCCCTGTCAATGTAGCGGACTAATCGCACAAAAAGCCTCCGCCCTTTCCCTTTCAGCGAGAACGGAGGCTTTTGATACAACATCGTCTCGCCCAAGTAATTCCCCGCTAAATACATTCCATAGAATCCATCGTCACTGACGCCGAGGGATTTCCAAGTAATGAATCAAAAGAGCCTGACGCTTTCGCATCAGGCTCTCTTTGGTTCTAGCTCAGGA
>CAYJLJ010000021.1:0-9343 GCA_964371135.1 uncultured Gammaproteobacteria bacterium
ACCCGGGCCTATCTGCACCATCTGTTTCGCGCCCACGAGCTGTTAGCCTATCGGCTGGCAACAATTTATAACTTGCGCTACATGGCCAATCTGATGGCGGAAATACGGGAAGCGATAGCCGAAAAAAGGTTTGCAAAACTGAAAGAAAAATGGCTACAATGAACTGATGAAAAAATATGCCCGCCGGCGCAAGTCCGGAAGTTTCCTGGGAGCTTTGCTTCTTTTTCTGATCCTTGGCGCTCTGACTTTTGGTTTTTGGAAAGCCCTGCCTTATTTCCCAACCGATGCCGGCAGCAGCCGGTTTGACCGGGCTAATATTATTCTTGGCGGGACCCAAACAGCCTTGATTTCTTATAACCGCACTAACAAATCACTGGTGGTAGTCAATCTCTCCGACCAGATCTATCTGGAAGCGGCGCATGGCTACGGGAAATACCGGGTTTCTTCAGTCTACCCGGCGGGGGAGCTGGACCGCCGCGGCGGAGAAACTCTTAAGGCCACGGTGCGGGAATATCTGGGCATCCCGGTTGATGGCTACTACTATACCAGCCGGACTTTGACTGATCTCAAGACTTTTTTCCTTTCGCCGGAATTTCTTCTGGAGGCAAAATCTGACCTGGGTTTTCTTGACCGGGCACGTCTGGCCGCCAACATTTATGGCGTTCGCTTTGACCGGGTCAAGACTGTTGACCTGGCAAAGTTGGCCGGGCCGCTTATTCTGGCTGACGGTTCCCAGGCCTTAAGTCTGGAGCCGGAAGAAATTGACCGGGCCTTGGCCGGCTCATTGGTCGAAAACCGCCTGCAGGACGAAAATCTCCGGGTGGAAATTGTGAACACGACCCGGGTGTTTGGCCTGGGCAGCCGGGCAATGAGGCTTTTGACCAACACCGGCGCGTCAGTAGTCAATGTGGCCACCGACCAGGCGGGGCAGATTAGCGGATGTCAAATCCTCGCCAACGGAAGCGTACTGTCCGGGGCAACCGTTTCCAGAATTGCCCAAATTTATAATTGTAAGACGGTGAAAAAAGAGGAGGAAGGCCGGGCGGCCGTGACGGTGTTACTTGGTCAGGATTACGCGGATTCGTTGACAAAATGACCTTTTTTATTTTTTCTTTCTTATTTATTATTTCCGGAATTTTGGCTTGGAGGTCTTTGGGCGATCTTAAAGCCCCCTCATCAAACGGGCCAAAAATTAAAAGACGGGAAAAAAGAAGTCTTTTTGGCGTGATTAAGCTGCCTCAGGTTCCTCGTCAGCGTGGAGAAGTTTAGCAGATGCCGGAGTGTCATCTTCAGGGTCGGCATCCGTTTCCACCGGCGCGTCGGTTAAAAGTTCGTCGCGGATATAGCTGAAATAGTCCTGGCTGTTGGCAATAAAAGACGGGGTGTCAGCAAATTTCTTAACCCGCGTAAGTTCCCGGATGAAAATCACCAAACTGGATTTCGAAACGGATTTGGCCAAAGCGCCGTAGTGATTACCGCCCTTGATTAGGATCGAGAGCCGGTGGCCGATGTCATCGGGCAGGGAACCGAGATAGGCTCCTTCCCTGTTTTCGGCCACGACAGTGTGCCGTTTCGGAATTAAAGTCACGGCGTCGGCCTGATTAAGTTTCAACAGAACCCGCATAGGGGCCAAATTAACCAGCGGGACCAGCTTGGTTTTTCCCGGTTCTTCCAAAAAATCAGGAGAAGGGTTGCGCGCGCAGGCCACGGGCGTTTGGCTGCCCGGGAGAGTCTTTTTCACGGAACCTGAGGTTGTGGCCCGGGCAAGATTGCGGGTGGCAATCGGGTCATACTTATCAATTTTAAGAACTTTTCGCAAAATGGTGGCGGCTTTTTTATTGTCTCCAAGCTCCAAATAGGCCTTTCCCAGGCGGTTTAAGCAGTCGACATTCCCTTCATCCCCGTCCGCTTTAAGGATTTCGGAATTCAACTCAACTGCTTTTTGCCAATCAGAAGAGAGAGCGGCGCGGATAGCTTGCGAAGAGAGATCGGTCATTTTTGGGACTGCTAGTGATTGTAGGGTAACTAAATGGTAAAATCAACATGCATGTCCGGTCATTCCAAGTGGGCCACCATTAAAAGAGATAAAGGAGCCAACGATGCCAAACGGGGGGCGGCCTTTACAAAACTTGGCAACGCGATCAGTATCGCCGCGCGCCAGGGGCGGGGATTGGCTCTGGCGCTTGATAAAGCAAAAGCAGCTAATATGCCCAAAGAAAATATCCAAAGGGCATTGGACCGCGGGGAGGGAAAATTGGCCGGCAGCGAACTTTCTGAAGCTATTTATGAAGGCTTTGGTCCGGGGGGTGCCGCTATCATGGTAGAAACCGTTTCTGACAATAATACCCGGACTTCCAATGAATTGCGCAGCATTTTTTTCAAAAATGGGGGAAATATGGGTTCCACTGGCTCCGTTGCCTATCTTTTTACCCGGGTAGGGGAAATAGAGGGTGAAACCTTTGAAAAGGCGATGGAAGTGGAAGCGTTGGATTTTGAAGACGGCACAATTTATACTAAACCGGAGGATTTACATAAAATATGTGAAGCACTGGGTAAAACCGGCAGTCTGGTATTCCGGCCGAATAAGGATACAATGGTAACAATCACCGACCCGGAAACTAAAGAAAAATTACAAAAATTACTTGAGGCAATTGATGAGTTGGATGATGTACAAGATGTTTTTGTAAATGTTGCTTAAATGCCCTATTTGGAAAGGTTGTAATGTACGTTTAAAAGTTTTTTGCGCGTATCCTAATGGCGTCGAGACAAGCTATACAAGTATGAACGAGGAGCGTAAACACGCAGTGATGCCAGAGGGTTGTTTGTATACATGTAAGGAAAGACACGAACAAACTGCTTATAGGGTGAAACCTGGCCCAGATGATTTACAAGCTAGGTTTCCAGATTAGATTATCCTAATTTTAGGAATTGATCCGGGGTAATAAAAATAGTGTAAGTCTCTCAACTTGGATATACCTAGTTGATAAAGGGCTTTCGCCCAACTTACGCAAGATGGTTGTACCATTTGCCAATACAAAGTCAAGATTTGTTTTGACCCGCAAGAGACGAATAGTAACGTAGTATAATAATAGGTGACATGTCAGCAAAAGAGAACCTTAAAATTCGCTACATGACTCGGAACGAATTGGATGTGGCTGTAGGTTGGGCAGCCAAAGAGGGTTGGAATCCCGGTTTAAATGACGCGGATGTTTTTTGGCAAACAGACCCAGAAGGATTCATGGCTCTAGAAAAAGACGGGCAAATGATCGGCAGTGTTTCTGGTGTTTCATATAATGGTAAATTTGGATTTGGTGGTTTTTTCATTTTAAAACCAGAATTCCGTAGTCAAGGAATGGGAACACAGTTGGCGGCTTCGTTTCTTGAAAAATTAAAAGCTCGACTCAATAAAGATGCCCCGATTGGGATAGATGGTGTTTTTAATATGCAACCAACTTATGCAAAATGGGGTTTTGTATTTTCTCACCGTGATTCACGTATGGAGAGCACGGCAAAAACCGCGGATTTTGATAGAAATATCCAGCAAATAACCGCAAACGATTTTGCCACAATAAACACTTTTGATAAAGGATGTTTTGGTTTTGAAAGAAAAAATTTCTTGCAAGGTTGGCTTAATATGCCAGACAGTCAATCTTTAAAATACCAAGACGCCGATGGTTTAAAAGGATATGGAGTCGTGAGGAAATGTGTTACTGGATATAAAATTGGGCCGTTATTTGCAGAAGATTTTCAAGTAGCGAATGAGTTATTTAAGGCTCTTTCTTCATATGCGGTTGGTAGCCAAATTTTTCTTGATGTTCCGGAAATAAATCCCGAAGCATTAAGACTAGCTAACGAATATGCCATGAAAGAATGTTTTGGTTGTGCAAGAATGTATTATGGACCGACTCCTGAATTACCCTACGAAAAAATTTTTGGAGTAACCACTTTTGAATTAGGTTAATTATACTTTTCAACTTCGAAAAACCCAAAAGTGGCTAAAAATGAAAAAAGATTGATTCTGGACGCGGCCAGAATGACAAAAGAGAGAAGATCGCTTCGCAATAAATGGTAACTTCTGTTATCATAACTTGATGTTAATTTTAGGAATTGATCCGGGGACGGCCCGCCTAGGCTATGGCCTAGTCGAGGCAAGCGAGACTTCATTAAAATATGTTGCCTCTGGTTGTTTAGAAACCAAGATGGAGACTCCAATGCATGAAAGGCTGCTGTATTTATACAAAGAGATGAATAAAATTTTTGAGAAACACAAACCTGATGTTTTGGCTGTCGAGTCATTATTTTTTGGAATTAATGCTAAAACTGCTATTGCCGTGGGCCAGGCAAGGGGCGTAATCCTGTTGGCCGCGGCCAACAACAAAGTGGAAACCGTGGTAGAGTATCAGGGTCTTTCGGTTAAATTTGCGGTAACGGGTTTTGGCCGGTCAAAGAAAAAAGAAATCCAGGAGGGGGTCCGGAAAATTTTAAAGATGAAAGAGATAATAAAACCGGATGATGCCGCCGACGGGCTGGCAATTGCAATTACGCATCACATTAAGTCACTAAAAAAGTGAGTAAGCGTCAAAAGTTTGTCATTGCGACTCTCATTTTGCTTGCGGGAATTGTTTTAAGCCGGGCGGGACTCGGACAATTTTTGCAGTGGCGTTTCCGGGTGGTTTTATACGCCCTGATTTCCCTGGCCGCGACGGTCTGGGCCTTGCGGGACGAAGATTTCTCCGGAGTCGAGTGGCTCACTCTTCCCATTTTGCCGGCTATGTTTGCCCTCAGCTGTGTGCTGGTTTTCCCGCTTCTGCCGTCCGGTTTTGACACTTTTTTCACCCGGCAGGTTTCTGCTGACACGAGCACTCTGCTTTCAACGGCCGTCAAACTTCTGTTCCTGGGAGCTTTTACCGTGGGCTATTACGCCAGTGTTCTAACCGCCAATATCTATAATGTTGCGGCGATACGGACCATTCAACTGCTGCGCGTGGCCCATTCCATTGGCTTTTTGGTTACTGTGGCAGCTGCTTTACTTTTTTATATTGTCCTGTTTTCATTTCATCTTTCAGGATTTCTGAATTTTGTTTTGGTGATGCTTTTTTCCGGACCGTTAATTTTTCAGGCGGTCTGGAGCACCACTTTGGAGGAAAAGGTCGGGGAGAGGACCAGGAATTATTCTTTAATTGCGACCGTCATTTTGGGCGAAGTAGCCTGGGTTCTGTCGTTCTGGCCGGTGGGCATTTCCATTATGGCTCTTTTCCTGACGGCCATTTTTTATGAGATGGTGGGCATAATTCAGTACCACTTTGACGAAAGATTAAATTCCAAAATTGCCAATGAATTTGTTTTTGTGGCCGTTTTTGTTTTCCTCATTACAATTTTTGCGGCGCAGTGGGGCGGATAGGAGAGTGGGAGAATAAAACTATAGGACTTCGCCAACTGGCGAATTGGGGATTGTTTTTCACGGAAATCAAACTATATCACCACTTCGTCCGCCCTTCGGGCGAGCTTGGGTCTCATGACCAAAAAAAACCCGAATGTCGAGCACGTTCTTACATAAATAGCGCGTTATTATGCTCCGCGTAATGCGGCAATATTATGTTCTAAATCGCATAAATTCAGCTTCGAAAGTTAGCGATTTGATTGCTATTAGGCTCCAAAGTAGAGAAGGGTCCGGGATGCCTCTTACGAAACCGGTTCTTTGATTGTCTCGTTACTAAGTTACTTAAGAAACTTAAGATTCTTAAGTTTTAAGTTGGAGAGCAATGATGACCGTTGGAAAATTTCAGGGAACATTCTCTTCTCCTTTGGGCAAACCCCCACAAAACCTTAAAGGTCTTTTATCTTGACATTGGCACCCGGGAGCAGTAAAGTGATAATGTCGTAAATTGTATCTTTTACGCAATTCGTGGGCAGGACGGTTGGGAGAAGTGCTCAAACAGGTGTCCCGGGCGGTTCACTAAGAAGCTTGCAAATGGTTATAATTATGCTGTTAGTATTGATTCTATTTCTTATTATTCCCGAGTTCCGGCGCCTGACATGTTGTTGACTATAGGACCAGATAATAAGCTCGGAATAACCAGGGAGAGCGGCCTGACAATCCGTTTGGGTCAATTCCCTACCATATATGGATAAATTGTTGGTGGAGTATATTACTGATTTCCTGGAATACTGCGAGCTTGATCGCGGTTTGAGCCCATCGACAGTCAAAATGTATGGCTATTATCTTGGTAATTTTGCTTCCTGGCTGGCGGCCGTTGACAAGCCTTTAAAGCCTCAGGATCTGAATGAGGAAACTGTCCGGCAATACCGGCTTTATCTTAGCCGGTATGTTAATCCGGTCAAGGGGCCATTGGCTAAATCCACCCAGAATTATTTTTTAATTGCCTTAAGGGCCTTCTTAAGATTTCTGACAAAGAAAGGAACAAAGACTTTGGCGCCTGATCAAATTGATCTGGGAAAAAACCGCGACCGGCAAATTAAATTTCTGGATCACCAACAACTGGAGCAACTTTTGGCGGCCCCGGACGAAACTTCGGAAATGGGACTGCGTGACCGGGCAATCATGGAGTTGTTATTTAGTACCGGTTTGCGGGTGGCGGAACTGGTAAAACTGAATCGCGACCAAATTAATCTGAACACAGGAGAATTTGGCATAATTGGTAAAGGCGGCCGGGCGCGGGTGGTGTTTATATCCACTACAGCAGCAGAATGGCTTTCCAGGTACCTTGCAGCGCGGCAAGATTCAGGCAAGCCGTTATTTATTCAATATCGAGGGAAAAAGACAGACGAAAAACGTCTGACCGTTCGCAGTATTCAGTGGTTGGTTAAAAAATATGCTTTGCGGGCAAGAATACCCATCAAGCTGTCGCCGCACGGTTTGAGACATTCGTTCGCTACAAACCTTTTAAGCAACGGTGCCGATCTTCGGTCAGTCCAGGAAATGCTGGGCCACAAGAACGTGGCAACCACCCAGATCTATACCCATGTGACGAACAAGCAGCTAAAAGATGTCTTTAAAAAGTTCCATGATCAGTAGGGGAGATCGGTTATCTTGTTTCGTAGCTCAGCGTCACGGTCACGGAGACCTCGGAAGAACCGGGTTCGATTTGGGTTGGGGCTGCTCCCCCACCGCCTATTCCGGATGCTTTGTCCAACGCCATTAGAGGCCGTGGATAATCAGCATAATTTTCTGAAACATTAACCAATTTTCCCAGGTTGATACCGGCAGTGTTGGCAATATCACCAGCTTTTTTCCGGGCATTATCAATGGCAATTTTTCTGGCCTGGGATTTATATTTTTCCGGGTCATCAAAAGTAAAATTAAGATTGCCAACTGTATTGGCGCCATTTGCTGTCCCGGCATCAATCACCTGGTTAATCTTGGCAAAATCCCGGACTTTAACTGCCAAATTGACATCTATGCTGTAGCCGGTAATCCTTTGCGGCTTGGCGTTGTAGTCATAATCCGGCCGGAGATTATAGTTGGTTGTGCGGATATCCTTCTCGTTTATCCCTAATTTTTTTACAGCACCAGAGACATTATTAATAGTTTGATTAGCCTGGTTTTGAGCGGCAGAAACCGTCGGGCTGGTGGTGGTAAAACCCAAGTTTACTTCAGCAATATCCGGAACCGCGGTTACTTTACCGTCTGCCGAAACACTAAAGAAGTCCGTTTTATTGGTATTGACTACGGAGAAAGGAATCCCCGGCCCGAATTTGGCAAAAAGAAAAAGAAGAACAAAAAAGAAAACTACAAGGACAAAAGGTTTCATAGATACTAAGAATATTAAGACACTTAGAATTATTTTTCAAGTGTTGCAACGGCGGCGAGGCGGTCGGAAGTATCACTAAAACGCATTAAGATCACTCCCTGGGTTGCCCGGGACAATTTGGGTACCGAGACAAGCGGCAGTTTAATCACAATGCCCTTGGCGGAGGTCAAAATGAGCTGATCAATGTTGCCGTCAATGGCGCGGGCGGTGACAAGTTTCCCGGTTTTTGGGGTGATTTGCATAGCTTTCACTCCCATCCCGCCCCGGCCTTGTTTTGGAAAAGCCTTCATTTCCGTGCGCTTGCCAATACCCCGTTCAGAAACGACCAGCAGATCGCCTTCGTGGGCGGTTTCCATGCCTACTACAAAATCATCCTTCGAAAGTTTAATGCCCCGGACGCCGATGGTATCCCGGCCCTGGGGTTTGGCTTCTTTTTCCGCAAAACGGATGGATTTGCCCTGATTAGTGACCAGGATAATTTCATCAGAGCCGGACGTCAGTTTAGCCCAAACAAGCTCGTCAGTACCCCCGCCTTGCCCGCCGGCAGGCGAGGCAGGTTCCAATTTTATGGCTGTTAATCCATTTTTACGGATATTGGCAAAGTCTTCAATCTTCGTTTTTTTAATCGTTCCATGCCGGGTGGCCAAAAAGACGTATTTGGCAGACGGATCTTTACTGTAAGATAACACTGATTGCACAGTTTCGCCTTGGGCAACATTAATAATGTTAACAATCGCCTGGCCTTTGGCCGTCCGGCCCGCTTCGGGAAGCTCGTAGACTTTGGTTTGATAAACTTTCCCTTTATTTGTAAAGAACAAAATATTGTCATGGGCACTCGTTGAAATCAGATGTTCAATTTCATCTTCTTCTTTGGTGGTCATCCCGGTGACTCCCTTGCCGCCCCGGGCCTGGGCGCGGTATGACCCGGGGCTAAGCCGTTTGACGTAACCGGTTTTGGTAATGGTCACCACCATGGGGTCATTCGGTACCAAATCCTCTTCGGAAAATTCCCCGACTTTACCTTTAATTACTTTGGTTCTTCGCTCGTCACCGTATTTTTCCTTAAGCTTTTGCAGTTCATCCTTAATGACTTTTTTCATCTTTTCCGGGTGGGCCAGAAGGTCCTCCAGGTAGGCAATGGTTTCTCTTACCATCGCCAATTCATCTTCAATTTTCTGGCGTTCCAGGGCCGCTAACCGGCGCAGCTGCATATCCAAAATGGCGGTGGCCTGCAAATCTGACAGCTTAAACCGGTCCATAAGTTTGGTTTTGGCCACCTCGGCGGATTCAGCTTTACGGATAATGGCAATAACTTCGTCAATATGGTCAACGGCAATTTTGAGGCCTTCCAAAATGTGTTCCCGAGCTTTAGCTTCTTTGAGTTCAAACTGGCTGCGGCGGGTCACGACATTTTGCCGGTGCTTAATAAACTCGGAAAGAATCATCTTTAGAGTTAAAGTTTGGGGAGTCTGGTCAACCAGGGCGACAATATTAACCGGATAAGATGCTTGCAGTTCGGTGTGTTTGAACAGATTATTTAAAACTGATTGCGGCCGGGCATCCCGCTTGAG
>CAYJLJ010000022.1:0-6284 GCA_964371135.1 uncultured Gammaproteobacteria bacterium
AACATACCCCGGGAGCGTGTGTGTCATTGATGCTAAGCTGGAAGCGGATCTGGCGGAGTTTAATGAGCGGGAAAGGGCGGAATATTTGGCGAGTTTGGGAATAAAGGATTCCGGAGTCGATCAGCTGATTTCCCTGGCATATGACAATCTGGGACTGATTTCTTTTTTGACGGCCGGGGAAAAGGAAGTTCGGGCCTGGACCATCCGACGCGGTATGACCGCGCTTGTGGCCTCCGGCGTGATACATACGGATTTTATGGAAAACTTTATCAAGGCGGAAGTCGTGGCATACAAAGATTTTGTGGAAAATGGAGGATGGAAAAAGAGCCGCGAATTGGGCCGGGCGAGGATAGAAGGACGGGATTATGAGATGAAAGACGGAGATGTAGTTGAATTTAAGGTGGGAGTTTAGTAAAATCCACATACATTATGAGAGATTACGAGTTGACATTGTTGGTGAAGCCGACGCTAACGGATTCGGAATTAGACAAAGAAGTTAAAAGCCTTAACGATCTTCTGACTAAAGCCGGAGCGAAAGTTTCCAGGAAAGTTGATTTTAAAAAACAGACGACCGCCTATAAAATTGCTGATTTTGGCGAGGCCTTTTATGGATTTTTTGAGTTAAACCTTGACCCCCAAAAAGTCAGCGAGGTTGACCGGGTGCTGAAGTTGCAGGATAATCTTATCAGATATCTATTTATTAAAAAGGAATAGAAAATGTCGGCGAAATCATTAAACCGGGTAACACTGATTGGTAATGTCACCCGCGATCCGGAGCTACGCTATACCCCTCAGGGAAACGCTGTGGCGACATTCGGGCTGGCCACAAACCGGAGTTGGAAGACGGAAAACGGCGAGATTCGCGAAGAAGCGGAGTTTCACCGGCTTGTTTCCTGGAACAAATTGGCGGAACTTTGCGCCCAACTGTGCACCAAGGGCCGCAAGATTTATGTTGAAGGCCGGCTGCAAACCCGCACCTTTACGGGTAGTGATAATGCCCAGCACACAATCACGGAAATTGTAATTGATGACATGATTCTGCTCGATTCGAAGTTCGCGGGAGCGGGGACGGGAGCGGGAACAGGCGCACCAGTAAGCACCACGGCCACTACGCCGGTTGCTAATACTGAGCCGGTGGCAGAGACTAAGGCAGAAGAAAAGCCGAAGAAGGAAAAGAAAGCTAAAGAAGAGGAAGAAAAAGAACCCTCCTCCGCTAAAGCTACGGAGGGTAAGGAAGCACCAAAAGAGGATGTTAATTTAGACGACATTCCGTTTTAAAGTATGTTTCGAAAATTTCAAAAACCAAAGCCGGTTAAGAAAAATTGTCCCTTTTGCAGAGAGGACCGGGAGCCTGACTATAAACAATATGATGCTCTAAGAAAGTATATGAGCGAACGCGGGCGGATTTTAGGCCGGGCCCGGACTGGCATTTGTGCCAAACACCAGAGACGCGTGGATCAGCAGATTAAACGCGCCCGCCAATTAGCCTATCTTCCATTTGTCGAGGGACTTTAGTACAATTTTCCTCATGCGGCTCCGACTGTTAAGAAGTTTTATTCTGATTTTAGCCATCGCGACTCTTTTCGGGGGTATTGGCTATAAGCTGGGCCAGGCCAAAGGCAAAGTATTTAACAGTGCTCCGGCCAAAAACACTGATCTGACGCTCTTCTGGCAGGTCTGGGATGAGCTTTCCCAAAAATATGTTGATAAGTCCAAACTGGACAAGGAAAAAATGGTCAACGGAGCCATTTCAGGAATGGTAGCAGCGGTGGGGGACCCATACACCATTTTTCTTCCACCGGCCCAAAACAAAGAAGCAAAAGAGGATTTAAACGGCAGTTTTGAGGGGATTGGAGCCCAACTCGGAGTCAAGGATAATAGGATTGTGGTTATTGCGCCGCTGTCCGATTCTCCGGCGGAAAAGGCGGGAATTGTGGCGGGGGATTGGATTCTCAAAGTTGACGGCAAAGAAACAGGCGGCTGGACACTGCCGGAAACCGTGGCAAAAATCCGGGGAACATCGGGCACAACGGTTGCGCTAAACATTGTCCATCCTAAGGCGGAAAAACCCATTGATCTGACCATCACCCGGGGGCAAATTATTCTTAAAAGTGTGGAATGGAAAAAGATCGGCAAGATTGCTGTCATTAAACTGAACCGGTTCGGTGACCAGACTGACCCGCAATGGGACCGGACTATCAGCGAGGTGGTGGCCGCAAACCCCTCCGGAGTCATTCTTGACGTGAGAAATAATCCGGGCGGTTTCCTTTCCGGGTCGGTCTATATTGCCTCGGAATTTTTGGCAAGCGGAGTGGTGGTCAAGCAGCAGGACTATAACAACCAAACCCAAACCTATTCTGTGAACCGCTCCGGAAAACTTCTTAAAGTTCCCATGATTGTTTTGGTTAATCAGGGGACCGCTTCGGCAAGCGAAATTCTGTCCGGGTCTTTGCAGGTTGCCGGACGGGCAAAAATCGTCGGTGTCCAGTCTTTTGGCAAGGGCAGTGTTCAGCAGGCCCAGGATCTGCCGAATGGTTCCGGCCTGCATATTACGATTGCCAAATGGCTTTTGGCCAATGATGTCTGGATTAACCAGGCAGGCTTGACCCCTGATGTTAAAATAGAAAATGACATAAGTGACAGCGCAAAAGACGCGCAGCTGGATAAAGCAGTCGAGATCTTAAATGCGAAATAGAAATCTCTTCATTGTTGCCACGGTTTTGTTGATTCTGGCGCTTTTAAGCGTCGGTTCGGGAAAACTTGGGATTAAATTACCAAGGCCATCGCAAAATACCCAGGTTGTCACGGAAGAATCAGTCACCATAAACGTTGTCAGGAAAGTCACCCCCGCCGTCGTCACGGTCGGCATTACGACCACGGCTCCGACCCGACCCAACTTTGGTTTCGGACCGTTTGGGTTTTTCCAGCAGCCTTCGGTGGGAAATCAGCAAATTAAACAGGATATTGGCTCCGGATTTATTGTTAAAGCCGATGGGCTGGTGGTGACAAACAAACACGTGGTTTCAGACGCAAGCGCTAAATACCGGGTGATTACGGCGGACAACAATAGCTATGATGTGGTTAAAATCTATCGTGATCCGAATAATGACTTGGCCCTGCTGAAAATAAACGCGTCAAATTTACCCACTGTGGAACTGGGGGACAGCAATAATTTGCAGGTGGGCCAGTTTGCCATCGCCATCGGGACGGCTTTGGGAGAGTTTCGAAGTACAGTTACAACCGGGGTGATTTCCGGGATCGGGCGAAACATCACAGCCGGGTCGCCGTTTGCCGGCAGCGAACAACTTAGTAATATTCTCCAGACTTCAGCCGCGATTAATCCGGGAAATTCCGGAGGTCCCCTGCTGAATTCTTCGGGACAGGTGGTAGGAGTTAATGTCGCGACGGCCTCTGACGCCCAGAACATCGGTTTTGCCTTGCCGGTTAATTTGGTGAAAGCAGAGCTTAATGTCTTTGAAACCACTGGCGGTTTTGCCGCTAAAGCCTACCTGGGCGTGCAATACCAGATGATTTCCCGGGAACTGTCTATTTTAAATGAAATTCCGGAGGGAGCATATGTCCAGTCTGTCGTAGCCGATTCTCCTGCCGAAAAAGCCGGGGTAGAGGATGGGGATATAATAACCAAAATCAACGGCCAGGCCGTGCGCGATGCCGATGGAGGATTAGCAAAAATTGTTTCCTCGCTAAAACCCGGAAATACCGTAGATTTGACTATTTACCGGGGAAATAATGAAACGGTAACCGTCAAAGCCACGCTTACGGAGTCGACGCAGTAAACTTTTTTTGCAAATCGGAAATGATTTCATCCAGATTGCCTTCCATTATTTTGTTAATATTATGAAAGTCTTTATCAATCCGGTGATCGGTAATCCGGTCCTGTAAGAAGTTATATGTCCGGATTTTTTCGTTGCGCATGCCGGTGCCAACTTGAGCTCGTCGCTCGTAGCTCATAGCAGATAGCTGTTTTTCTTCCTCGCGTTCCCATAAAATTTGCCGCAATTTTTTCTCCGCTTTTTCCCGGTTTTTAGACTGGTCGCGTTCTTCAGAGCAGGTGACTATCGTCCCGGTTGGTTTATGGGTTAGTCTGACGGCGCTGCTAACCTTATTCACATTTTGCCCGCCATGGCCGCCGCCGCGGAAAAAGTCCCAATCCAGATCGGCCGGATTGATGCTGACATCGATGTCATCCAGTTCCGGCATAACAGCCACCGTGGCCGTAGACGTATGTACTCTGCCCGAAGATTCAGTAGCCGGAACCCGTTGGACCCGGTGAACGCCGGACTCATATTTCAATTTCCCGTAAACGCCTTTGCCTTTTATTTTGATTGACAGCGGTCCTTCCGGTTCCACTTTCCAGCCCTGAAGCTGGGCAAAACGGGAATACATTCTCAAAAGATCTTCGCCCCACATTTTGGCTTCTTCGCCTCCGGCCGCACCGCGGATTTCCAGAATAATATTGCGCCTATCGTACTTGTCCTCACCGGGAGCAGCTTCTTCCTTTTTTGGAACACCTAAAATATAGTTTTTTTCTTCCTCCAGACGGCTTATTTCCTCTTGAGCCATAGCGGCCATTTCCGGGTCAGCCAGAAGTTTTTTTGCCTGGGAGATTTTTTCGTCTAATTCGTTTACGTAGGCCATCTATTTGGCATTCATCAGCATTTCGCGAAGCGTCTTGGGGCGGTTTTCCTCCTCCTGCTTCTTAGCGACTTTTTGTTTGGCCACGGCTTGTTTTGCGGCCGCCGCTTTCTGTCTGGTCTGGAATTTTTCAATCTTTCCAACTGTGTCTACAAACTTTTGGGCGCCGGTATAAAACGGATGGCATTTGGCACAAATTTCCACCCGGATCTGCTGCTTTGTTGAGCCGGTTGTGAACGTGTGGCCGCAGGCACAAACGACCTGGGCATCGGAATAATAAACTGGATGAATTCCTTGCTTCATTGCGCTAATTATACTATTTTTCCAGGAGCTTGTGTAGGGGGTGCCAGTGAAGGCGGCGTTCGGCGATGAGAATGCCCAGAAAGACTAATATGCTGCCGATGACAAACGGGATGGTTATTTTTTCTCCAAGCAGGGGAACGGCGATGACGATTGAGGCAACGGGATCAATATAGGTAAACACGCTGGTGCGATAGGCCGAGAGCTTTGAAAGCGCCCAGTCATAGGCCGTATAGGCAACAACCGTAGACAAAATGCTTGCGTACCCGATGCCGATCCATCCGCGGTGATCCAGTTGGGAAAACCAAAGGGGGTTATTGTTAAAATCCAAAATCAGAAACGGAAGAAAGGTAAAGGTGGCGATAACAGTGGACCAAAAGGTCATAGGAATAGCATTGGCGGCGGTTAAAAATTTTCGGCCTGCAAGAGTGCTGACAGCCGCGCCAATAGTGGCCAGGATCATAAGAAGATTTCCCAAAACTTGAGAGCTTGGCGCTTTTTCCAGAGCCGGTTGGATGATGATTAATAACACTCCGGCAAGGGAAATAATTGTTCCAATAACAGCCGCGGGCTTTACCCTTTCTCTTAAATAGATCGCTGAACCAACAAGGATCATAACCGGCCCCGAAGAAGCAATTATTGTTGAATCCAGAGCGGTAGTTCTTTGCAAAGCTAAAAAGAAAAACATAATGTTGATCGTGATTCCGCAGATCGCGTATACCCAAAGCCATTTATTTTTCAGATCGGAATACGCCGTATTTTTGTGGACGATGGGATAGAGAATGATTGAGGCGATCAGAAAACGGATAAAGGCCAAAGAGAGCGGGGGAATATTTTCGAGAGACAATTTCAGGATAGGAAAACTTGCGCCCCAAATCAGGTTGGCCAGGATTAAAGCCAGGACGGCTAAGTTAATTTTTTTCACTAATTAACTTTAGCGCATCCGCGGGGGTGGTGGTAGTCTGGGTTTTGGTCCGCAAATCTTTAACCGTCACCAGATTCCTGGCGGCTTCATCCGGGCCAATAATAATCGCAAACGGAATGCCTTTCTGATCGGCATATTTTAATTGTTTATCCAGTTTAGAAGCTGTGTCAAGAAAGATTTCGGAATTAATCCCTAAGTTTCTTAGGTTACTTAGGGTACTTAAGGAAACAGAGAGAAGACCAGGGTTAAAGACCGTAACCAGGACCCGCGAGGAGGTTTTGGGAAGATCGGGCCAAAGAGTCAATTCAGTAATCACATCACAAATCCGGTCGATACCAAAAGATGTTCCGGTTGCCGCAATATCCTGGCCGGTGAATTTCCCAATCAACTTGTCATACCGTCC
>CAYJLJ010000022.1:6294-9305 GCA_964371135.1 uncultured Gammaproteobacteria bacterium
ATTTTTGGCTCGGTTACGGCGGTTTCAAAAACGACGCCGGTATAATAATCCAATCCGCGCGACAGAATTGGGTCAAATTTAAAGTAATCTTTAGGAACACCCAGTTTTTCCACTCCGGCAAAAATTTCATTTAAATTTTCATCGGGGGAAATATTTTTAAGGCTTGCAAAAATATCTCTAATAGATTTTACAGAAAAATCTTTTCCTTCAAGTTCTTTTTCTACTTCTTCCTGAGTTTTCTTGTCGAGTTTATCAATAGACTGAATCGCAGTTAAATATTTATCTTCGGAAATTCCGGCATTTGCCATTACCTGAAAAAGAATTTGCCGGCTGTTAATGCGAACAGTGAATTCTTTAAACCCAAGGCCTTTAAGACCTTCATAAATAATGGCAATGATTTCTGCGTCTGCCAGTGGGGAAGATGTTCCGAAAGTGTCTATATCACATTGAGTTATTTCCCGGTATCGTCCCTTCTGTGGTTTATCCGCGCGCCAAACGGGTTGAATTTGGTAACGTTTAAAAGGTTTGGGAAGAGTGGGGTATTGAGCCAGGACGCGGGCGGTTGATACTGTTAATTCATAGCGCATACCCACATCCCGGCTACCCGGGTCTTTAAAAAGGTACATTAGTTTTTCCGCTTCCGCGCCGCTTTTGCCCAAAAGAATATCTTGATATTCAAGGGTTGGGTTTTCCAGCGGGTCGAAGCCGTACTTTTGAAAAATATTAATTAAAATTCCCATGACTTTTTTGCGGATAATCATGTCCGTTGGCAAAAAGTCCCGAAAACCAGGCAGGGTGCGTGGTTCAATTAGTTTAGTCATAGGTTTTTATTCTAGCTATTCTTGCTCTGCTTTTTCCCCTTTCCCTCTACCTTGCTTTTCTTCGGTAAATCGAATTCCGTACTCAACGATATTTTCTAGCTGATATTTTTGAGCAATGTCGATTGCTTCTTCCAAAGTTCTCCCTTGACCGATTTTTTGCATATCCTCACAATCAGCATCACAGTCTGACACAGTAAATTTTTTCCTGTCAATTTTAAGATAATTATTTGCGGACATACTTTTATCTTAACACGCCGCACCGGACAGAATAAATAGCATCTTCTAATAAGTTAATATTTTTAATATTGAAATTCCCAAGTTTTTGATCTCCAATATAAACGCAGGGCATTTTGGCCTTTTTTGCGGCAATGACATCGTTTACGCTATCTCCCACGTAAATGGGTTGTTTAACCCCAAGTCTGTTTTTTGCTTCAAGCAGAGGATCGGGGGCCGGTTTTTCTCTTTTGGCGTCTTCTTGAGCAACGATAAATCTCTCATCAAAAAATTTTATTAAACCAAGATTTTTTAGAGCAAACAAAGCTTCTTGTCTTGGTCGGGAAGTAGCAATGCCAAGTTTGTATATTTTGGCCAAAGCAGAAAGAGTAGAGAAATTTATCAATCGTTTTTCGTTTAAAATCAACCCATCAAAATTTTTTCCCAGATATATCAATTGAAATCTATCCTTAACTTCTGTGTATTTTTTAAACCGTCGAGCCGTTGGTTTTAATCTTTTATTTATACCGTAAATCAATGCATAGGTTGCGTCCCAATCGTTATTAAAACCTGCTAATAATTTGATTTTATCAACATATTTTGGGTTTTTTCCGGAAGTTAACATGATGGCACGACGATAAGATTGACTCACGTCAACCAAAACCCCATCCATATCAAAAATAATGCCATCAATCTTCATTTCTCGTCAAATCTACACCCCTCGGCCAAATATTTGGATCCTCTTTGAATACATAGTCTACTCCGTTTGTTGGGTCACAATCAGTACAAACAATCCTTCCGTCTCTAACAGCTTTTAAATAACTTTCTCCTTTAAGCAATAACTTTTGGTCGCAATCGCCGTCGCAGCTAAACCACCCCGAAGTTCTTGTTTCAGTCATATTTATTTCCCCTCCTTTCAAATCGTACTTGACTGGAATATTTGTGTGCAGGTAATTGTTCCACTTCAGCGATGGTTTCAATAGTTTCCCGGATATTGGTTAAGCTTCGCTTAGTGCATTTTTGTACCTGCATCCACTTACCATAAGCCTCAATCCCAAGCGGCGGATACATTTTTGCCCAACCACCGGTTGGTAAAACGTGGTTGGCGCCGGTCGCATAGTCACCGCTAGACTTGGATGTATAATTTCCCAGGAAAATTGATCCGGCGTTGTTTATCTTTTTAACAATTTCTTCAGGGCTCCGAACCATTATTTCCAAATGTTCAGGCGCATAATCATTAATAAAATCTATTCCTTCCTGCAAGTTATCAATAATAGCGATGAGCCCGTACTTTTTTAGTGACTCTCCGGCTGAACTGGCGGTTGGTAAGACTGCTAATTGTTTTCCAATTTCCATTTTTGTTTGTTCAGCAATCTCCCTTGATGTTGTTAATAGAACACAAGCTGAATCTTCTCCATGTTCACCATCGGCTAATAAATCCGCGGCAATATATGCCGGATTGGCTGTTTTGTCTGCAAGAATAAATACTTCAGAAGGTCCGGCTGGCATGTCAATTGCCACGTCTTTTTGTACAAGTATTTTTGCCGCCGTAACAAACGAGTTTCCGGCACCAAAAATTTTATATACTTTCGGTACCGTTTTTGTTCCATAAGCCATTGCGGCGATAGCCTCGGCCCCTCCCAATTTATAAATTTGTTTTATACCTACCATATCTGCGGCAACTAAAGTTACCGCGGGGATTTGTCCTGTTTTTTTAGGTGGACTACACATAATTATTTCCTTACATCCAGCAATCTGGGCCGGAATGGCTGTCATTAAAACTGATGAGGGATAAATAGCTTTTCCTCCCGGGATATAAATACCTACTTTTTCAATCGCTCGCCATTCGCGCCAAACTTTTATTCCTTTTTCGGAATTAACTGGTGGTTCGGTTCTTCGTACCAATTGGGCCGATTGTACGGCGGTAATATTTTTAATCATTTGCCCAAGTGCCTTTATTGTCTGTTTATTAACAAG
>CAYJLJ010000023.1:0-460 GCA_964371135.1 uncultured Gammaproteobacteria bacterium
CTCCTTACCCGTCTATGACCTGAATATCATTCTCACCACGCTGGTTTCCGCTTTCGTGATTAATGTGGTAAGATCAGTCCTGCAGTCATTAGTCTCATGAGATTATTTTTAGTTGTTGCCCAGATTGTTGTCAGTTGCGCCCTCGCCGGGCTTATCCTGCTTCAGGCCAAAGGGACCGGCCTTGGCAATTCGGCGCTTTTTGGCGGTTCCGGAGAGTTTTACAGCAGCAAAAGGGGAGTGGAGAGAGCAGTGTTCATCGGAACCATCGTTTTGACCGTTCTTTTTGCCAGCCTTTCCTTTTTGCTTCTCATTCTTAAATAATCACGTCAGATGAAATTCTTTAAGAATATCCGTTTGATTGGCAAACTTGTTCTGGGCCATATCCGAAGCAACCGAAAGGCATTTCTTCTCGGTTTAATCGTCAGCCTTACGGCCGTGATTCTTCTTCCCAGGTTAAAGT
>CAYJLJ010000023.1:470-8587 GCA_964371135.1 uncultured Gammaproteobacteria bacterium
GTCTTTTCTGGTTAAAACTCCACCCCTGTCGGTGGGAATGGTGGGAAACTACACTCTTTCCACCCTGCCGCGCAGTCTTCAGGAAGAGCTTAGTTTTGGTCTTGTGAGGCTTTTGGATGACGGCACGGCCACAGCGGGCGCGGCTTTGTCCTGGAGCGCCACGGATTCCGGAAAGGTCTTTATTTTTAAGCTTAATCCGAGCCTCGCCTGGCAGGATGGCCGAAAATTGGAGTCGGGACAGATTAATTACAACCTTAAAGGTGTCGAGATCCAAAGGCCGGATGCGCAGACGATTGTTTTTAATTTGAAGGAGCCTTTTTCTCCGCTGGTTAATCTGCTTTCCCAACCGCTTTTCAAAAACGGTCTGGTCGGTTTGGGAGAAAACCGGGTTACCGGAGTGAAATTTAATGGCCGGTTTCTGGCGTCTTTAACCGTCCAAAATGTTAAGAGCGGCCAGGTTAAGCTTTATAAATTCTATCCTTCAGAGAAAGACCTTGTAACCGCTTTGCGTTTGGGAGCCGTCCGGAAAGCTGCGGGACTACATAGTCCTGACGGTCTTGTAAATGATCCGTATTATCACGTGACCACAAGCGTGGATAATAATGCCGAAGCGGTTATTTTTTTTAACACGGCCAAGAGTCCGTTTGAGGACAAAACTTTCCGCCAGGGTTTGGTGTATGCCCTGCCCGACAGTTTCAGTGATGAGACGCCGGCAGCCTCGCCGTTTCCCAATGGCCATTGGGCCCAGACAAATTCTGTTAAAATCTATAGCTATAATCCGACCTTGGCTAAAAAGGCTCTCGAAAAAGAAGCTTCCGGATCCGCGGGATTGAAAATTACCCTGACCAGCAGCAAGGAACTTCTGGACATTGCCAAAGTTGCGGCTGCCGCCTGGGAAAAAGCCGGGATTAAAACAGAAATTGTTGAAAGCCCGGTGATTCCCGTGAATTTTGACGCCTATTTGGCCATCGTTGACCTGCCCTCCGACCCGGATCAATATGCTCTTTGGCATTCAACACAGACGGGAAACATTGCCGCCTATAAAAGTTTTAAGGTGGACAAACTTCTGGAAGAAGGCAGGCGGACCGTTGGCCAGGCAGCCCGGCTGGATGTGTACCGGGCATTTGAAAAGGCGATCACTGAAGATGTGCCGGCGGCATTTTTGTTTTATCCAAAAGTCTACACGATTCTTCGCGGTTAAAGTCTCTTGCCAACTCCTTACGCTGGTATTGTTGGTTTCTCAAAGGAAATTCCTATATTGATTGTTATGAACAGCCTGCCCTCAGTTTCCACCCTCAACGTAAGTTCTCACATTTCCATCCGGAAAGAACCTCAATATAGTTTCAGTCTTTTTGATTTCCTGGCCATCGCCTATAAGTCCAGCATTTTCTACACGTTGTTTCTCCTCTTTACAGCCCCGGTAGAATAAAAACTCTTGTCACCCTGGAGCGAAGCGATAATGGGTGGTATTTAACTCTGGTTGGCGATCATCACTACTTGCAGGATACGCTGGCAGTGATTTTCTGAAAAGTCTCGACAAGAGTAGATTTAATGAGATGGTTAAAAGTTAGTCTTGTACTCTTGTAGCGTTTTAACCTATGAAAGCCAAACCGAAAAAATTTGCCGTTAATCCTTCTTTTTATAAATTTTTCCCTGAACCTTTCAGTAAATTCTTTAGCCCAATCATAGGCTTTGACTTCTGGAAATATTTTCTTAATTTCTGGGTTCGCCACCTGGAACGTGGAACCCTTCTTCCACTTTAAGGACCTGACGAATCGGTTGAGGAAAGTGCCGCCGGTTAGCGGCAATTTATAATTGAACGGGCCAAGAGGGGCACTCTACTCATGGTCCAGATTTATCGTTTCTCCATATGGGCGCTGAAGCAATGGAAGAATATTAGGTTGACCGGCTAAAAAGTGTAGAACACTGGCTTCACCTGCGTTTTGAGAACGAAGGCTAGATCCAAAATTACAACAAGTTGGGAAACTTACATTTCTCCTTAAATATCATTTTTGCCATAACTTCTTACTGTTAGGTTGGCTTATCTAGATACTAGATTGCATATCTATCTGTTATTATTGAATTGATGAACGAAGCCGGAAAAGATACGGGTAAAATTACACAAGAGAAACCATTTTTTGGTGATTACTCTCCAGTTGTAAAACAAATAAAAGAACTCCCTCGTAAAACTA
Source organism: uncultured Gammaproteobacteria bacterium (assembly GCA_964371135.1). GTDB lineage: Bacteria > Patescibacteriota > Microgenomatia > JAMCZE01 > JAMCZE01 > JAMCRP01. The sequence continues at coordinate 2,663 of CAYJLJ010000023.1, forward strand.
CTGAAGAACGGGGAGTTGTTAAAAAGAAAATTGCGGAAGTCAGGGAAGGTATAAGCCGCGAAAAGGCGCTTCTTGCCCACACTAGAAGTATTCTGGAACATGAGGTTACTCAAAAACCACAAATTAACAAAGAAGAGCTTCTGCAAGATATAAACATTAACCAGTTTCCTCAAGAAGTTCAAAAGGCAATCAGGGGCAGTCTTGATAGCCACACTTATGACCGACGAGAAATTCAGGAAACCATGTCCATGTTAAAGAAAAAGGCGATTCGAGAAGGTGCCACTGACCAAAATAATGGAGAGGGGCCTGACACTGCGCACAAAATAGGTGAGATTCTTTATAAAAAGACCGTACATGGAAAACCAACCGGAGAGTGCATAGTGCGAGAGTCACCTTTTGGAATTTGGCTCTCTGTAACTGATGAAAAAGACTTCGACGCCTTTGAAGTTAAAGATGCTGCAGGTTTTTATCGGTCTAGTCAGACAATTACGGAAAGGGGTCGAGGGTATATTTTCCCGTTAATTGTTACTAAAACCTGGACACGGACAGGAACAGTTATTCACGAAGAGGGACATGGAGAAAACGCCCAGGTTTCAGCGGGCCTCTGGACCGTCGGAGAAAAATTTCACCGAAAATTTTACGGCCGGAGTGCGGGTAATTACACTTTTTTCCTACCTCGTGCTGGTTGCTGGCTAGCCGAAATTGCAGAAAAAACAGGTATATTGCGTAGCCAAGCAAAATAACTGCGGCGAAAAGCTCATATCCGTTTTTAGGCCGAAACCGCCGATTTAATTGAAGGATGCCAGTCAAGAGCTAAAAACGAGTTACTAGCAGAACTCTATAATCCCCAAGGTAACCTGGACGGTCATCTTTATTATTTAAAAGTTCAGCGAAAAACCGCAGAAAAGGAAACTGGAAAAACTGCTCAAAAAAAAAGTGGTGCCGAAGATGATGAAAAAGATAAAAAAAGAATTGAAGAAACTGCACCCTATGACTATCTTACTTACTTGGGACTAGAACAACTAAGAAATCATCCATTATTTGGGCCAAAAGTTAAAGAAATCCGTAAAGAATACAATCGGTCGTTAGATAGAGCGGCTGAACCGCTTATTGAACTTACCAATTTATGGAAACAGGTTGGAGTTGATCCTGAAAAAATGAGAAGAAGGTTTCTTTATGGTGAACTTGCGGTAACAAAACTCAGTAATTGGGGTGGTTTCATTCGGCGGGAATATGGACAAGAAACAAAGGTTCTTGGTGATCTAAACCGTGCCCAAAGGGAAATTCGGGCCAGGTGTTTTGAGGTAGGTCAGCACGTTGAAGAATATAATGCGTTAAATTTTACTACGGCAGCCCAAAATGCAAGAGCGGAAAGTGACTTATTAAATGCCGATCTTCAAAAGCCGATTGAGACCGTATTAAAACAAGTCAAAGAAAATGATGGAGAAATCCATTTTTCAGTGCTAGAAAATGCCATTATGGAAACCAAAGCTATTCTTGAAGAACACAAGAGAAATTTGGAAGAGCTTGCGGCTGAACGTCAGGTCTTAGAAACAGAAATCTTAAGTAAAACAGACGATACAATAAAAGTTAAGGCGGCAGAAGGGTTAAATAAAGATAATGCCTACTTAAGGGAGACATCAAGTCGAATGGAGGATTTATGGCGAGAACAACTGGCTCTTTCTGATCATTTATCAGAAAAACTGGGAGTGCCAATTTTTGAAGGGGTTAGAAAACTTGAAGATACAGAAGAAATACCAGCAAGGATTACTACAACAGTGGGGGAATATTGGAATAAACAAGATAAAACATTTGATTTTAGTTCGCCTGAAATTCAGCAGGCAGTTAGGGACATTCGTGACTTGCGAGCTTCTCTAAACCTGGTTGGCAACCTGACTGCGGTAAACCAGGAACTGAGACGTAAAATGGACACTTTGGCTGATCAGTTTCGTGAAGAAATCCGTTTTGCAAATTACTTATCACCATTCCGTCGCTACCAGAGTTTATCAGCTCCCCTCGACACAAAAACGGCCCAACAACTAGTGGAAGTTAAGGCAGAACTGGAAACTATTCAGCAAACTTGCGCAGAAGAATTTGGGAAAGCAGAGGAGATTTTTGCTCGAAGGAAACAAGCAAATAAAGGGTTCGCCGCCTGAGACGTGGAATTATTTCAGGTCTCCCTAAACTTTTCTGTAAATTCTTTAGCCCAATCATAAGCCTTATCCGAGTGTGTTTCAGACTAGTTCTGGTTGTGAGTTAAATCCTCGTGAAACACTAATTTATACAGACGAGTAAGCTCCTGCTGATTTACGGTATGGGTTTCTTTTATTTGGGCTTCCTGGGGTACTAACGATTCCATGGCTCTGGCTCGAGTTAATACTTTGACAAATTGTAGGGCAGCCTGTTCTTCTAGTGCTGTCGCGGCGCCTGCCGAAACATCTAGTCTATAAAGTTTGCGATACATATTTTCTGTATGAATATCACCAAGGGCCTTAATTGCTTTGTCTCGCTCCTGTCTTAACAAATCAAACGTGTCAGAAATATTTCCGTTCCCTTCCATGCCACTGATGGCCTTTTGCCAAACTTTCGATTGCTCATCAGCATCCCCGCCGGGGCCAAGTTCTTGGACTTGGGCGGCATAGTATTGAGCTCCTGTCCGAAGATATTCTTTGAGGTGAATTTGGTCTCCGGCTCCGAGCAGAAAAGCCTTCTCAAGATTTTCCGTTGCCCGAGCATGAGCAACACCTAAACTAACAACGTTTTCACTCAAACTATCTGTTGAAGATTCTGACACGCTTATATGTTAGTTTTATCAAATGCGCTTGTCAAATCAATCACCTTCGATAATTCATCCTGGGCAATAATTTGCGCCTTTAACATTTCCACCTTTCGTTTAGCGGCGTTTTGCATTACTAAATCGTTTAAATTCTCGCTATTAAGCCCTCGGCCGATCCGCCGTCTCATGATTTCTAGTTCAACGGAAGGGTACATCCCTTTTACCCAAAGTTTCACGCCAGCAAATATTTTGGCAATTTCTCGATCACTTGCTCCAAGTGCCTTGAACCTGTCAACCGCGCTAACGGCATATTTTAACCGTTCTTCTTTTACCCCCTCATAATTAAGGTGGTCAGGGCAACCGCTAATTAATATTTTGCACCACCTCGTCAGTCCCGTTTATTTCCGGTGGCATATTTGCCGTTCTGTAAGCTTGAGCCTCTCTTAACTCCGGCGGAGCTAAGCCGCCAATAGCTCGATGGGATATTTTGAGCTAAACTTTGAGCCATATGGACTTCTTCATGCCAAAGAGCTTGAACCCCATAAGGGAAACTTCCTGTTTCGGCAAGGGTGTGCCAAATTTCTCTAGACTGGGGGGCGGTGTAACGAATATATATTTTATTGTGCAATCTATCTGTCTGCCCACAACCTGAAGGATTGGCGCCCCAAAACACTCGTCCGTTGTTTACAAAACCATGCTTTAGCCCACCCACGGGCAAGTGATTCTTGGTCTAAAGATTCAATTTTTAAAAGCTTATACCAAAAGCTCGGTTCTCGTTTATTAATTACTGTTTGAAGTGCTTGCGCCTCTGCTTCTAAGTTAGCAATATTCACTGGCGGAACCTGTCCTATGTCAGGTTTTTGAAGTCTTTCCCAAATCCGGTTAAATCGGGTTTGCTTCTCAATTTGATCCGATCCAGCCTGTGCAGTAGTCTCAGACATTAATACTCTAGTCTACTATGAACAGCAGTAACTAACCATGATGTAGGCAAATTTAAAATTTATTTTTGTTATTGTGGCGGCTCCATAATACTTATAAAATGAATTGTATGTCCTCTAATAGTCCGGAGTCGGTAATAGCTAGCGAAAGACGGAACGGGAAACCAAAGTTAATGCTGGTGGATTTTTTTAAAGCTAAAATCAGGATCGGACGTAGTATACTAAGCACAAACTATAAAACATGACAGAGGTCGATTCATCGCCAGTCAAACAAGAAACCGATAGAATAAATTGGGAAACGCCTTTTCGAAATCCTTTCGCGGAAAACGAAGAAATAACCGCAGAAACAAAATATATTTCTGCTCAAATTGATGCCTCGCTCTCTTTCCCAGCTGATTATCAAACGGCTGTTGATAAATTTTCCCGCTGTCTTGCCTCTACGAGTTTAACAGCGGCAAATATTTTGGGATTAAGCAAATACCCCGAGATTTCTTTTTTGCCTCTTAAAGAGAAATATCATGCAGCCGAAATGTTCAGCAAAGGACCAAACGGTGAAGTTGTGCTAAAATTGGATAGTGATTTCGCAAAACAAGCTATACAAGCGATTCATAAAAAAGACGGCTTCGAAGCAGACCAGATTTTGAGAACTCAGTTTGAGCTAGCTCACGGTCTTTATCATCAACGTCAGTCGGAACATTTCTTAGAATCCTTAAAAAAAAGCTCAGAGACAATGGGCAAACCGGAATACTGGCTTGATCGAGGCGAAAAAGCTGCCGATCTCTTTGCCACTCGGTATTTACAATTTCAAGCGAGAGAGTTAAAAAAACTAATTTCTACAATTCCAAAAGATTCCCGCTCTTTGATCAAAGAGATGATCTCTCTAACAGAACCTCTCCTGAAATTTCTCTGGATAGGACGCACCATTGAAGCTCTAATAGCAAGAGTGTCTGGGTTGGTACAAGAGAAATCCCCGAAAACTCCGGTTGGATAAAAAGATATTAACCCGGCAAATACGACGACTCTAAAATAACAAGCTAAATATTTTTCTGCTAAAATTGAGAAGATTCTATTGCTCTCCGTCATCTTGCGGATCGCTCCAGAATGACAGCGTACTAATTGATAGCTCACAGGAAGATTTTACCACCGCACAAAAAGAAGATGCTATCGCTTCGTCCGCCTTTGGCGAGACTTCGCTCCAGCATGACACAAGAAAAAAAATTACAGCCTCAGGCGCTTATATACCTATCGGTATAGCATTCTTTCTCCCCAGATTAGGATCATAGCTCCGACGATGGCCACGACCAGACTGTAAAGACTAAATCCGGAAACCCCGGTTGCTCCAAAAATGCTCATCACCAGGCCCCCAACCAAGGCTCCAAGAATTCCGACGATAACGTCTGTGACCAGACTGCCTTTCCGGTTGGCTCCCATGATGGCAGTGGCCACAAGTCCGACGACTGCTCCGAACACGATCCAAAGAAGTAGATTTAACATTAGTTCACCTCCCGCAATCGCCACCGCGAAGCTTATATTTAATATTTCACTAATCGCAATGGCAATACAACGAGACTACCGATGTCAGGGCACAAGACAATAAATTGCAGGTAAGCGGTTTGTAAGAGGAAAGGCTATAAATTATTCTTTAATCACATACCCAAATCCCCTGACGGAGTGGAGGAGTTTTTTCTTGGCACCGACATCAATTTTCTTGCGCAGGTAGCCGATGTAGACATCCACGACCCGCGTTTCAATGTCCGGCGAATACAGCCAAATGCGGTTTAAAATCATGTCACGCGACAAAACCCTGCCCGGGCTGCTCATCAAAAATTCCAAAAGTTTAAATTCATGAGGCGAGAGAGAAATCAGTTTTTCGCCCCGTTTAACTTCCATCGTTTCCGTGTTCATTTCCAGATCGCCGATTTTGAGTTTGGAATGGCCGTTTCCGGAGCCGCGAAGTCTGGTGCGAATGCGGGCAATCAGTTCTTCGGCTTCAAATGGTTTAGTGATGTAGTCGTCGGCGCCGATGTTTAATCCATGAACAATGTCTCCGGTTGAATCCTTAGCCGTCAGCATAACGACGGGAAGGGTGGGATAGTTTTTGCGAAGGCTGGTGCAAACGCTTTCCCCGCTGATGTCCGGAAGGCCCAAATCAAGGATGACCAGATCAGGGTTGAATTTTTCCGCGGCTTCAAGGCCGGCGGTGCCTGTGGC
>CAYJLJ010000024.1:0-8217 GCA_964371135.1 uncultured Gammaproteobacteria bacterium
ATCTTCCAGACCGGCAATCTATTCGTCTTCGTGGATATGACTACTCTCAATATGGTGTATATTTCTGTACGATTTGTACCTACAACCGCGAAAATCTGTTTGGAAAAATTAAAAATGGGGAAATGGTTTTAAATGAAAACGGCAAAATTGTGGAATCCGTTTGGGATTCCTTGCCGAAACATCACAATGTGGAATTGGATTCTTTTCAAATAATGCCTAACCACATTCATAACATAATAATTATTTCGTGTAGGGGCATTGCGTGCAATGCCCGAACAAATATCAATAATACCGGTGTTATTCCAACGGGTTTTGCACGCAAAACCCCTACATTCCAAAACGTTACCGCGGGGTCGTTACCGTGCGTTATTCGTTCATTTAAATCGGAAATTACCAAACAAATACGTCGTCTTAAGAACAACCCTAAAATGCAAATATTTCAACGTAATTTTTACGAACACATTATCCGCAACGAGGCGGAATATGCCAAAGTTTGTTGGTACATCACTCACAATCCGGAAATGTGGGATCGGGATAGGAATAATTTGATTAATATGGATCCGCCAGCTGGCGGATGACAAATATGTAGGGGCGGACCGGCGTGTCCGCCCGGTTAATTTTGGGGTCATTGACAACCTCAATTTGAGTAGATATAATCCCTCTAGTATCACAGTTCGGGTGATTCTAAATTCTTTGATGCGTAAACAAACTATAAATAAACTGGAGATCTTGAAGCTACTGCCGTAGTTTGTTTGGCCGTCAAAGGATATTATCAACCGCTGTGAGGCGGTTTTTTTTGTGACCTGAGAGAAAATTGGGCCCGTAGTTCATCGGTAAAACGCCTCGTTTGCAACGAGGAGTGAGCGGTCCAATTCCGCTCGGGTCCACTTGCACATTTGAAAAACAGGATTAAGTAGCTAAAAAGTTTCTGCTAATTCTAGCGAATTAGCAGTTCTTTGCCCGCCTGCATTCGTGTTCGCGCCATGCACTACGTGTATGCTCACGAGCACTCATTTCGGCGGACTGCATCGCAAAATTTTTTGTGATGCAAAAAATTTTGCTCTTTGAAAAGTGAATAGAAGGTTGAAAATCCCGCGTAGCCCGCAAGGGCGAAGTGGGATAGATCTTTACCCCGTACAAGTTCAGTACGAGCCATGCACTTCGTGTATGCTCTCGTGCTTCGCTTGAACGGGGCAGGCAGCATGAAAATGTTGTCTGCAACATTTCAAATAAAAATCTACTCATAATGCCAGTGGTGGATGCCTTGGCAGAAAGAACCGATGAAGGATGGTTTCAAAGAACCACTATCGACGGATTGCTCTTCAAAGCTTACCCGTCGGTTTCCGAATGAGGCAACTCAGTCCAATGAAAATTGGATTATTAGTATTTGAACATGCCGCAAGGCAAAATAGAGTACTAAAGGCAACCCCCTGAACTGAAACATCTAAGTAAGGGGAGGAAAATAAAGAAATATCGATTCCGGTAGTAGCGGCGAGCGAACTCGGAACAGGCTAAACCCCGCCTTTGGCGGGGTGTTGCGGGACCACAATGTGGTATCGGCTGACAATAGAAGAACGCTCTGGAAAGTGCGATCATAGAGAGTGAAAATCTCGTATTCGAAATTTGAAGCCGGCCTAGTGAGTTCCCAAGTATTACGGGGCACGACACCCTGTGAGAATCCGTCACGTCCAGCGTGATAAGCCTAAACATTCTTTCTGACCGATAGTGAACTAGTACCGTGAGGGAAAGGTGAAAAGCACCCCGGAAGGGGAGTGAAATAGATACTGAAACCATTGGCTAACAAACAACTAGAGCCTGTTAAAGGGTAATAGTGTGCCTATTGAAGAATGAACCGGTGAGTTGCTCGACAACCGTTTTGTCTAAGCCATTCTGTGGCGAAGCGTAGTGAAAGCAAGCTTTAAATGAGCTTCCGCCAATTGGCGGATTACGGTTGTCGGCAGACCCGAAGCCCGGTGAGCTAATCTTGAGCAGGGTGAGTCCCGCCGAAAGGCGGGAGGAGGCCCGAACTCGTCTGGGTTACAAGCCAGTGAGATGACTTGAGATTAGAGGTTATATGCCTACCGAACCGGGGGATAGCTGGTTCTCCCCGAAATATATATAGGTATAGCGTTCCATCGTAATGTTATCCGGAGGTAAAGCACTGGATGCCCCGCCGCACGCAAGTGCGGCGGGGTAACCAAACTCTGAATGCCGGGTAAACTGATGGAGCAGTCAGAAGGCGACGGCTAAGCGCCGTCTTCTAAAGGGAAACAGCCCAGACTCATAGCTAAGGTCCCTAAATAGAATCTAAGTTAAAGGAGGTTAAATTTTTAAAACACCCAGGAGGTTGGCTCAGAAGCAGCCATCCTTTAAAGATAGCGTAACAGCTCACTGGAATAAAGATTTAGCGCCGAAAATGATCGGGAATTAAGATTCTTACCGAAGCTTGAGGCCCGCGTAGCCGTAAGGCGAAGTGGGCGGTAGGGGAGCGTTCTCTGCTAGGTCGAAGGTGAACCGTAAGGTTTGCTGGACGAAAGAGAAGTGAGAATGCCGGTATGAGTAGCGTTTAATTATGTGAGACCCATAATCACCGAAAGTCTAAGGTTTTCCACACAACGTCAATCGGTGTGGAGTCAGTCGGCCCTAAGCGTGACCCAATTGGGATAGCGCGATGGATAACAGGTCATTATTCCTGTACAAAGTGTTAACCGTTATTACCCAAGGAAGGACAAAGTGGAGATAGTCTGTCCCGCCCATCGAACATGGCGGGATTAAGTGCCGAAATAGTGATGAGAGGTAAATCCCTCAACATGATTAATTCAGGTACGACAGCAGATAAGTCTTCGTTTTCGAGAAAATTTTCGTGGGAAGGTTAATGTTTTACCGTACCAATAACCAACACAGGTGGACAGGTCGAGCAGACCAAGGTGATCGGAAGAACTATGCTTAAGGAACTCGGCAAAGCAGCTCGGTGTAACTTAGGGAGATACCGTGCCCGCCCTCGGGCGGGCCGCAGCGAGTGATTGCTATCCAACTGTTTAACTAAAACACAGCTCTCTGCAAAGCCGAAAGGCAACGTATAGGGGGTGACACCTGCCCAGTGCTAGTAGATTAAAGTTCTTGGTGATGGCGCAAGCTTGAGCCCGGGGCATAAGTCCTAGTGAACGGCAGCAGTAACTATCTTTGAAATTCACGTAGTGAATTTCAAAACTATGGCTGAGGAGTACACGAATAGCGACAAAGTCGCGTCATGAGTGCACGACGACATGCCATATAACTGAAATTTGCTATACAAAGCAAAAGTAGTTGTAAAAGTCGACAATATGCTGTAATAACCGGAGAATCCTAGACTACTCGCAAGAGTGACAAAGTTTTAGGTGCGGTCAATCAGCAGAGAAATTCTCAGAGACTAGAAGTCGACCTCGAAAGAGATGATATAGTCCGACCTCATGGGCGACCATGAGATTCCGTAACCAACCGGAATTAATAACAATGTGAACTGTTCTATGGTAGCGAAGTTCCTTGTCGGGTAAGTTCCGACCCGCACGAAAGGTAGAATGAGATAGCGACTGTCTTGAGCATAGATCCGGCGAAATTGAAATGGCTGTGAAGATGCGGCCTAGTCATACTTGGACAAAAAGACCCCGTGGAGCTTTACTGCAACTTGACATTGTTGAGTTTATTTTCATTGTCTAGCAATAGGTGGGACCTCGACTCGTAAGAGGCGGGGATCAATGTAAGACCACTCTTGAGAATGAAGGAGACTAACTCTTTTCCCATTAAAAAGTTGGGAAGAGGACATTGTCTGGCGGGCAGTTTAACTGGGGAGGTTGACTCAAATTAGGGTCCAGTAGGGAGCAATCCCTATTTGCAAATTGGCTATATGCTGGAACTACTGGGAATGTAGCGGTACTATGCTATAATACGGCATAGTAAAAATCTGCTACTGCAGTTAATCAGCAGGGAAGAATATAAATATGGCTGAAGTTTTAAGAGACTTTATAAGTAAAAGAAAAGCGAGAGTAGGGGCTTCTAAAACAAGTGCATTAAATGATGCAGAAGCAATGATAAAAAGAGGTGTAATACCTTCAAGAGTTGGCGATTTTGTTCCCAATTCAATTATTGTCACTGCTTACAGCTTGGGTAGTGAAGCCGAGCTCAAGAAAATTGCCGAAGAATTAGGTTTAGATTGGGAACAGCTTTAATTTATTCCCCTCAACGACTATACGCCAGCTCCAAAAGCTTGATTGTTTTTGGTGAATGATATAGTCTGAACTCATAAGCGATTATGAGAATCCGGCAGAAATGACCGGGTAGAAACGTCCAAGATGAGGCAAAAATCTCTGGAAGAGTACAAAAAGACACTTAAACTTTCTGAAATTCAGAAAAATGTGTTGGTTGGACTTCTTTTGGGAGATGGACATATTGAACTTTCTCCAAATGGAAAGACGGCAAGACTCAAAGTAGAGTACAGCGTTAAAAATTCTGATTATGTGGATTTTCTTTATAAGATTTTCAAAAATCTGGTAAGGATGACTCCACGAACCAGAACTGTTAAAGGTTTTGGAAAGAATTTTGACCGCGTTGGTTTTACTACTTTATGTTTGCCAGATTTTTTACATTTTAGAGATTTGTTCTATCAAGGTAAAACCAAGATAGTACCGTCAAACATAAGCAAATTGCTCACAAGTATTGGTTTGGCAGTTTGGTTCATGGATGATGGATCGTACAAGTCGAAAGAGTGTAAGGGAAAGTTGCTCTGTACCCATAATTTTAACTCCAAAGAAATCGGTTTACTATGCAAAGTTTTAGATCATGATTTTGCATTGGGAGCTATTCCCAGGATTCAAAAAGATGGTACGGAAATATATATCAATGCCTCATCATACGAAAAACTTAAAACCATAATCTCTCCGTTTATGGTTAAATCTTTTTTGTACAAAATTGGATAGTTGTTAACAAATTTGCCTAAATTGTAACGGAGTCGTACAAAGGTACTCTAGCTTCGGATGGAAATCGAAGTGATAGCGCAAACGCAGAAAAGAGTGCTTGACTGCGAGACCTACAAGTCGAGCAGAAACGAAAGTTGGTGTTAGTGATCTGGTCTGTGCTTACTGGTAAGCACGGAGCTTAACGGATAAAAGCTACCCCGGGGATAACTCCTGAAAAAAGGAGTCGTTGTCCCATATAGCAGCAATGCTATGATATAAATACGGCTAATAACGGTGGATCCAAGACCGGTCTTTCCCGAAAGGGTTTTAGGTTTTGAGAAATACCGTGGGAAGTCGGGAGTATGAATAAGCAACAAAAAGCGGTGCTAGCTGGCATGATTCTGGGCGATGCATACCTGCAAAAAACAGGTAAGCAAAACGCTCGAATCAGGCTCGAACACAGTGCCAAACAGAAAAATTATTTGCTCTGGAAAGCAGCGTTTTTCCCGGAATTTTTTCAGGGAAAACCAACAATGCTGAACAGATTTAATAATACGTACGGTAAATCGTACGAGTATGTTCGCTGGCAATCAAATTCCAGCCCGGAAATTGGAAAATATCAAAATATTTTCTATTTAAACGGCAGGAAAATGGTACCGGAAAATCTTAAAGAAATTCTGGTCAATCCGCTTTCTCTGGCAGTTTGGTTTATGGATGATGGCTATTTTTATCCTCGCGATAGAATGGCTTACATTTATTTAGCCAAATATGAAAAGCCAGAGATGGAAATTCTTTTAAAAACTTTAAAAGCTAATTTTAATTTGTTGCCAATTCTAAAGATTAAAAAAACCGGAAGCAGGGTGTTAATTTTTTCTGTTGAGGAAACAAAAAAACTTCAACAATTAATTTCGCCTTTTATAATTCCGGAAATGTCTTACAAGACAATACTTCTTGACCCCGTAACGACTGAAGTTTAAATACTGAGATATCCATATAAAAAATTACAAGGGTATCACATGCCGTCTCCCGCCTCGGGCGGGATGAAGATATAGTCTAGTCACATAAAGTGATTGAACAGGCTGATCGCATCCAAGCGTCCACAGCGACGATGCGGTTTGGCACCTCGATGTCGGCTCATCCTATCCTGGAGGGGCAGTACCTTCCAAGGGTCCGGCTGTTCGCCGGTTAAAAGGGTACGCGAGCTGGGTTCAGAACGTCGTAAGACAGTTCGGCCTCTATCCAGTATGACCGCAGGAATTTTGAGGGGAGTGCTCCACAGTACGAGAGGACCTGGAGGAACGAATCCCTGGTGTGCCAGTTGTCCCGTCAGGGGCACCGCTGGGTAGCTACATTCGGAACGGATAAGCGCTGAAAGCATATAAGCGCCAAGCCGACCCCAAGATTAGAATTCCATTCCCGGCACGCAAGTGCCGAGGAGAAGATCCGCAGTAGACTACTGCGTTAATAGGCCACGAGTGTAAGACGGGTAACCGTTTCAGCTTAGTGGTACTAATGATCAATTGTAGATTTTTACTTGTTGTAAAGGTCACGCCTTCTATTCGCTTTCCAAAGAGTAAAACTAGAAAGCATAGTTTTTCCGGTGATTGGAGCGCGGTGGAACCACTCCTTCCCATTCCGAACAGGGAAGTGAAACACCGCAGCGCTGACAATACTTGAGGGGCAACTCTCTGGGAAGATAGGTCATTGCCGGAGAAACTATGCTTTTTTAGTGGAACCACTCCTTAATTGTGCAAGGGGAGGCCTTGCACACGGCGTCAATACGCGCTAAAAAATTTTCCCCATTCTTGTGTTAAGATTATCAGGTGAAGAAATTGCTTTTGGTGCTTTTGGTTCTGGTTCCAATTTTGGCAGTAGTGTTCTGGTTTCGCTTCATTGCACCACCCAGTAGTGATACAACTTCTCAAATAATTTCTTTTAATAACGATACCCCCAAAATTCTCGCGGCGGCAAGACTTCGGGAGCAGGGATATATTCGCAGCAGTACCGCGTTAGAATTAATTCTGGATAAAGATATTGCCGCCGGCGGATACAATTTGTCTAAATCCATGAATGTCTTTGAAGTGGCCAAGGCACTACACAATCCGCAATATTTGTGGGTTACCGTATCGCCGGGCATGCGCAAAGAGCAAATCGCTGAAAAGCTAAAAGAAAAATTTAATTGGACAGATTCTCAAATGCGGGGTTTTGAAGACTATCCCGAGGGTACCTACTACCCGGATACCTACTTAATAGACAAAGTAGCCGGAGGAGCTGGTGCTGCCAAAAAAATGAATGACCGCTTTAATGAAATGTTTGCCCCGCTGGCCCCAAAATTTCTGGAGCAAAACATTAAAAACGACACGGCCATTAAAATTGCCTCTTTAATTCAGCGCGAAGCGGGAGGGAAAGATGACATGCCCCTTATTGCGGGGATAATTTGGAATCGCCTACTTAAAAACATGTTGCTTCAAATTGACGCGTCAAACCAATATGCGAAGGGGACTTCCGGTAATTGGTGGCCACCAATCTATGGTAGTGATTTGCGTGATGATAACCCCTACAACCTATACTTCTACAAAGGGCTGCCTCCGACCGCGATTTCCAATCCGGGACTTCCGGCCATTGAGGCCGTTTTAAATCCGGAAGAAACCGAGTGTTTTTTCTATCTCCATGACCGCTCAAAACAAATCCATTGCAGCGTGACTTACGAGGAGCACTTGGAAAATATTGAGAATTATCTTAATTAGTCAACCAGTCTTCCAAAGCCATAATACGGATATTTTTGCCCCCCACTTTTTCTTCAGCGTTAGCTTTTAAAGTTAAAATCGTCCCGTTAGTTATTTTTAACTTGTCCATTGCCGTGGTTAAACTAGTTATTTCCCGTGCCTTAGTTTGCGGCCGGTCCAAATCCCAGCAAACCTGGATTGCCTGTAAATCGTTGTTTTTTTGGATGATAAAGTCCACTTCCCGGTGTCTTTCGTCTTTCCAATAAAAAATTTCCCCGCCCCCAAAGAGGGATTTTCGCCTTAATAGTTCCAAATAAACAGCGTTTTCTGCCAAAAAACCGGTATTGGGGCTGGTAAAAAACCCAACGGCTTGCGAAAGCCCGGTATCTATGGCATAAACTTTTTGCGGGCTTCTCTCCTGCTCTTTAACTTTGAAAGAGAACTTTTTGACGAAAAAATTCAAATACGCGGTTTCCAGGTAAGCGGAAAACTTGATCGCCGTATCGGTTGCCAGGCCCAAACTCCTTTTAATGGCGGAATAGGTTATTAGAGAGCGGGGG
>CAYJLJ010000025.1:0-8189 GCA_964371135.1 uncultured Gammaproteobacteria bacterium
CTATTGACCTTTCAGCCTCCCGAAGACCAGCAGCCTTTTTAATGTAGTTCCCGGCGGCCAGCAGGTTTGCAGCGTCACCATTGGATAAGAACTTTGGGTGTAGAGATACTGCGTGTCGCCCGGTTCGGCAATTTTTTTATCATAAACAATATAAATATATCTGCGGCCCTGATAAAAAAGGTCCACTTCGTCACCCGGCGTCAATTCCTTTAGCAAATAAAATACCGCGTTCCACTGGTTTACTTCCCAGAAATTGCCCACGGAATGGGCAAAAAGATAGGTGTTGCCCGCTTGCCCCGGATAGACGGTTCCCGCCGCGTGAGCCACGCCCTCTTTGAGCGCCGCCAGATAGTCTGACTCATTACCCGGGTCGACATTGTCAATAACTTTCGCGTTGGCATTAATTTTGGGAATGACAATTCCAAAGCCAGTGGAGAGCGGATCAATTTCCAAAACCTTTTCCGGCACGGTAAAAAGGTTGGTTCCGGCTTCTTTGTCCCCGGCAACCACATACTGCACGTTTTGCGCCACGGCTTTTCGATAGAAGAACTCTGCCTGAATTACGGGGGCAAAGGTCAGTATTACGCCTGCCATGGCTGACAGGACCAGAAAATTTCCGATCCACCTCAAAATAAATATTTTTAAAATTTCTTTTTTCTGCACCGGGTGCCCCCACCCCGAATCGAACGGGGATCTTTCCCTTAGGACGGGATTGCTCTATCCAATTGAGCTATAGAGGCGTTAATTGAATTTTAACACCTGGAAGGTTAAAATGAAAAACACGGGGTGTAGTGTACCGGTAACATGCACGGTTCGGGACCGTGAGACAGAGGGTCCGATTCCCTCCACCCCGACCAAAAAGTTTAAGCCGCTTGTTCTTCAGCTGTGTAAACGTGGAAGTATTCGTCCTTATGATAGTCAAAAATCTCCTTATCCTTAAAAATTAATTTGATTTCCCTCGCTGACGTTTCCCCCGCATCCGACGCATGAATTAAATTGTGCGACCCGCTCATGCCGTAATCACCACGAATTGTCCCGGCTTCAGCGCCGCGGGATTTGGTAATTCCCACAATCTTGCGTACGGCGTCAACTGCCTCTACCCCTTCCCATACCATCGCTACCACAGGACTGGATTTCATGAAATCTTTTAGGTCTTTAAAGAAAGGTTTGTCTTTATGATGAGCATACCAGTCATCCAGAATCGGGTCGTCCAAAGCGATCATTTTAATGGCGCAAAGGCGCAGACCTTTTCTTTCAAAGCGGTTAATGATAGCCCCCACCAAGCCCCGCTGAACGCCATCCGGTTTGACAAGAACAACAGTTCTTTCCATAAAACTACTCCCTAATATACTAATCGAAAACCAAATATACGAATCGGGATTAGTATATTTTGTTTAGTATTCGTATATTAGGGATTACTCCTTAAATCTTCAAGAGGGAACTGAACTGGTCCGGATTTTTAAAAGGGCCAATTATGGCCAGGTTCAATTTCTGATTCACAAAGATGTCCTTTGCGACTCTTTGGACATCTTCGGCGGTGACTTTTTCGATTCTGGCTAAAACATCATCCGGCGTTTCAATTTCTTTTCTTAAAAGTTCCTGGGCCGCGTAGAAACTCGCTACCCGGAACGAATCCTCCAGTGACAGGGCCATCCGGCCTTTGGCATAGTCCTTGGCGCGTCTTAATTCTTCAGGCGTGACCCTGATGTCCCTCACCTTCCCATATTCCCCCAAGATGACTTTGAGCGCTTCCTGCACATTGCTAAGTCTTATTCCCGCCTGAGTCACAAAAAATCCCGCATCGTGAAATTCTTCATTGTCACTATGAACGTAGTACGCCAGGCCGCGCTTTTCCCGGACCTCGATAAACCGCCGACTGGACATGTTGCCGCCCAAAATAGTTCCGAGGACTTCCAAAACATACCGGTCCGGATGGTTCATGTCGTAAGCCCGCACTCCCACGCTCATGTGGGACTGGTCAGTTTTCTTGTAGTGCACCAGACTCGCCGGTTTTGTCTGGTTTTCTTTAACTTTTTCAAAAGTATTTTCGCTGCCTTTAGGCACTCCCTTAAAATATTTTTCAACGTCGGGATTGGCCAGATTTCCGGCTAAACCGATCACTATTGCACCGGAATGATACATTCTGTTCACATAATCCACCATGTCTTCCCGGGTCACTTTTTCGATAACTTTTTTAGTGCCCACAATCTGGCGGGACAAGGGATGGCCGTCGTAAAGCAGCTCTTCGAAATATTCCCCCACCCGGGCCTGCGGCTGGTCTTCATACATGTTGATTTCTTCGATAATAACGCCCCGTTCCCGATCCAGCTCTTCCCTATTGTAAAGGGAATTTAAAAGCATGTCCGAAAGAACGTCTAAAATCAGGGGCAAATGTTCGCTTTCCGCTTTAACATAAAAACCGGTGTATTCTTTACCCGTAAAGGCGTTAAACGTGCCGCCGATGCCGTCTATTAACGAAGAAATAGCCAGAGAATTTGGCCGCTTTTTGGTCCCCTTGAAGATCATGTGCTCCAAAAAGTGCGACAGGCCGTTGATTTGGGGCGTTTCGTATCTTGAGCCGGCTTCAACCATGACCAAAGCCGTGGCAGTTTTGACCGCGGGCATAGGAATACTGACCACTCTGACGCCGTTGGGAAGAGAAGATTTTGTGTACATTTATGTGATTGTACCACAGTTACATTTTCTCCAGAGCTTCAATTCCCAGAAGATTGAGGCCGTTTTTCAGAACAATAGCCGTGGCTTCCGTCAGTTTCAGCCGGAAAGCATTACCTATAATCGGGCAGGAATTATAGAAATTATTAAACCGCTTTGCCAGCTCAAAAAGATAACTGCAGACCAAGTTAGGGCTATACGTTCTGGCCGCAACCTCGACCACCTCAGGAAACCTGTATAAATAACGCAGGACGGATAATTCCTCGTTTGTAGGGGCATTGCGTGCAATGCCCGCGGGCACAGCGCGCTGTGCCCCTACACCAGATTTCCGTAACACCGATCTCGCCCGCGCGTACGTGTATTGAAGATACGGCCCGGAATCCCCCTCCAAGGCAAACATGTTTTCCCAGTCAAAAACGATGTCATTTTGGACACTGTGTTTCAAATCAAAGTACTTTACTGCCCCGATTCCTACAGCTTTTGCTGTTTCTTCTTGCTCGTTACCAAACTTTTTTGCCCGGGCAATAGCTTCATCAAGTATTTGTTCCAATTTAATAGTGTTGCCTTCTCTCGTACTAAATTTCCCGTGTGGCCAGCGATAAAGTCCATGCTTTGTATGCACGAGTTGTGCTTCGGGTTTAACGTACTCCAACATTCTTGCTACCGCAAACAGCTGGGAAAAATAAAGAGTCTGTTCCGCGCCTACTTCATAAATAACAACATCCGGATTCCATTGTTCCCGGCGAAACTTCAAAGTTGCTAAATCACGCGTTGCATAAGTGGTGCCGCCGTCACTTTTGACTAACATGAGTGGCGCTTTTATTCCCGGGATCTCTATAATTAAGGCCCCGTTGCTTTCTTTTGTAATCTTTTTAGCGTCCTTAATCACCTGCGGCATTTTATCTTCATAAAAACTCTCGCCGTAGGCATGATCGATTTTGACGTTTAATAAACGGTAAATCCGGTCAAATTCAGCCAAGGAAATTTCAATACATTTCTTCCACAATTCACGAGCCTGCAGATCGCCGTTTTCTAACTTTTTAAACCATTCCCTGCCTTTATTCTCAAGCTCCGGGTCCTTTTCTGCCATCTGGTGGAACTTGACATAAAGTTCCTCTAACTTATCAATTGTCAGTTCCTGAGGTTTTTCAGTAACAATCATGTAAATTATCTTGCCAAACTGCGTGCCCCAATCACCTAAATGGTTATCGCCAATAACTTTGTAACCTTGGAAAGTAAGAAGGTTATAAATTGCCTGGCCAATTATTGTGGAACGCAAATGTCCAATTCCAAATCTTTTGGCAATGTTCGGAGCGGAATAGTCGATAACAACGGTCTTTTCAGCACCAAGAGTACCACTACCGTAGCGCTCGGCTTCCTCCAGCGCTAGGGCCATTTGACTGACAAGAGTTTCAGTTGAAAGCTTAAAGTTGATAAAACCCGGCCCGGCGATTTCAGCGCGAGTGACTAGTGACAAGTGACTAGTGACTAGTTTTGCTACTTCCTGAGGGTTTTTATCCAACTGTTTAGCTAATTTCAAGGCAATGTTCGTACTGTAGTCCCCGTGCTCCTGTGCCCCGGGATGTTCCAGAGTGATATCCTCAGGTTTTATCTCGACATCAGGATAAGCAGTCTTGACCGCCTGAAGAATTTGTTTTTTGAGATCCTCAGTCATAGTGTGGCCTTATTATATTAACAGCCCTCCTCCTGCGCCACCACCAAATCAAGCCTGCCAGCAGAAAATAGTAGCCGGCAGCAAAAAGGACGGCGTTGAGGTTATTTGAAAAGGCAGGGTGCAGTTGCAGCCGGTTTGACAGCTCGGATTGCCCAAAGGTGTTGACGACCCAAAGGAAAAAGTCCAGCAGGCCGGCCGCAGGTACGCCCAGGGCGTATGAAATGGGCATGAAAAAGAATCCGAGCGTGGCAATGAGGCTTCCCAAAATCATGAGCGGCTCAATGGTCCACAGGACTAAAACGTTTGTGAAAAGCGAAATCAGTGAAAAAGTGGAGAAAAAGATGAGAACTATAGGAAAAGTGAAAACCAACGCTGACCCGCTTTGGAGGAAAAGTTCTATAATCCCCCGGAAAAGTTTTGGCAGGGAGACTTTAATGGTGCCAGCAAAGATCTGGCTCGCCATGGCTGAGAATGAGAGCAAAAAACTGGCACTCGTCAACAGCTCCGGCCAAGCCCATAACATTATGAATGCGGACGTCGCTAATCCGATCCCGCCGGAAATCTGCCGGCCGGTCAGGCTCGCAGCATAAATGAGCACGGCCATAAACCCCGCCCGCAGAATTGGAGGTTCAAACCCGGTCATTGTGGCATAAAAGAGGATAAAGCCCGTCATTACTGCAAATTTAAGCATCTTTCCACCCCCAAAAAGGGTCAGCAGTCCCAGGACCGCGGCCGAAAAAAAGCTGACATTCATTCCCGAGGCGGCCACGACATGAGTTAGCCCCACCTTAGCTAATTCGCTTTTAAAGTTCCGGTTCAAAGAGGCACTGCCAAGAACAATGCCGGAAAGCAGATCCGCTTCGGTTTTGGGCAAGACCCGCTGATATGTTCTGATGGCTTGCGAGCGGATGTGATCGGAAAAGTTCCACCAAAAACCCGTCGCTGAAGGTTGCAAAATTTTGATTTCCGGATAAAAAACTGCCCCGCCTTCGCTGCTCTTGCCGGTCAACTCTATCTTATCGCCATAGTGAAAGACGGGTTTGACCGGAGCATAAATCTGATAGGCTCCCATTTTGAAGCGTTGCAGGCTGCCCTGCAGACGAGGTTGAGATGAAAGGAGACCAACTATCCGTATCTTTGAACCGGATACCGGAGCAGGTCTATTAGCCTCGCTCAGGTAGTAGAAACCCACGCGGATGGTCAACATACTGATAAGGAAAAGGTAGACGGACCTCACATGACTACTCTATCACACCACTATTTGTCATTGCGAACGAAGTGAAGCAATCTCCGGGCTATGCGTGATTGTGTTATAGTCAGATATACTCTTTCGCCTCCCTTTCGCCATGTGAAATCTGCGTGAATAAGCTCACTGTCGTTGCGGGAATCAATTGGGTTTAAGTAAACTTTGGAGTATACCCACAGCAAAACGCCCTCGATATTTTCCTTCTGTCCGTGAAAAATCTTCTGCCTGGCTCTTGTGAAGGGACCATCTCCCGACCCCTTAGGCATTTGATACATTTTGAAAGAGTTGTTTCCCTGACATGCCGCTCGGCCATGGCTTAAAGTGGAATTACCTCTGAAACTCACTATAAGCCAGAAATAAAACTAGACGACAAAGTTGATAATTTTGCCCGGGACATAGACCGCCCGACGGATCGTTTTGTCCCGGAGATGTTCTGCTACCCGCTCGTGAGTTTTGGCTTTGGCAACAATCTGCGCCTCGCTTAACACTTGAAGCTCCTTAGTGCCAATTTCCATTGTTGCCCGGGTTTTGCCGTTTATGGCAATCGCCAGCGTCGCACTCATTTCCTCCAGGCTACTTTCCTCAACTTTTGGCCAAGGCTGGGTGTGAATAGAAATATAGTGGTCGTGCTTGTCCCGCGAAGGTTTAGCGAAGTGGGACCACAGTTCTTCCGCTAAATGCGGCGTAAATGGAGCCAGAATTAAAATGAATTTCTCCAAATCGTCTTGGGCCAATCCAGGGTTTTTCTCCCAGGCATTGACAAATTTCATCATGGCGGCAATCGCCGTATTAAACCTGAAAGCGGCAATATCCCGCCCGACTTTGTCTATCAGTCTGTTTAAGCCGGCAACCAGGACCGGATTGGTCACCGGCTGTGGCTTTGCAAGCCCATAGATCCGGTTAACAAAGCGGTGGACCCCGGCCACGCTATTCACATTCCATGGCTTATCTACCTCAAATGGTGCCATAAACATCTCATACATCCTCATAGTGTCTGCCCCATACTGTTTTACTACTTCGTCAGGTGTTATCACATTGCCCCACCGCTTACTCATTTTCCGACTGTCAGGACCAAGGATCCAGCCGGGAACTTTCAGTTCTATAAAGGGTTCATCCATATCACTTGGTATCAATCCCATATCTACTAGTGCTTTTTGGAAGAACCGGGCAAAAAGCAAATGTTGGACAGTATGTCCGCCGCCTACATAGGTATCGATCGGCAGCCATTTTTTAATCAAATCTTTCGATGTGAACTCTTTTTGATTGTGAGGATCCGCAAATCGGATAAAATACCATGAGGAATCAACAAAAGTATCCATCGTGTCCACTTCCCGCCGGGCGGGGCCGCCACACTTCGGGCATTTGGCGCCTTTCTGAAATGTTTTTGACCTGGCAATTGGTGATTCTCCCGTGGGCTTAAAATCAACATCAGTCGGTAACATAACAGGTAAATCTGACTCAGGAACCGGTTGCCAGTTACATTTCTCGCAAAAAATCATGGGAATCGGTGCACCCCAATAACGCTGGCGGGAAATCAGCCAGTCACGCAAATGATAAACCGTTGTTAAAGTTGCCAAATCGCGCTTTTCCAAATCTTTCACGATTTTCACAAAAGCCTCGGAAGATTTCATGCCGTCATAATCACCTGAATTAACCATTGATCCTTCACCTGTAAAAACTTCCGGTACTTGGTTAATTGGAGCATTACTGCCTTCCGGTCCTTTTACAACCCTGACTATCGGCAAACTATTTTTCTTCGCGAACTCAAAATCACGCTCATCGTGCGCCGGCACGCCCATGATCGCCCCGGTCCCCACCCCGGAAACAACATATTCGTCAACAAAAACCGGAATCTCTTTGCCGGTGGCCGGGTTTACTACCTTCTCTACTTTATGAGCTAATGGATGATCCGGCGCTAACACTACAAAAGTCGCCCCAAAAATCGTATCCGGCCGGGTCGTAAAAATCTCAACATTTTTAGCGCCTTCTGACGCCTTGTGCAAGACCTCGTCTTGCACAACGTCTTGCACAAGCGGGAATTTGATTTTTGCCCCGGTTTTTTTGCCAATCCAGTTTTTTTGCATTGCTTTGGTCGAATCCGGCCAATTGATCCGGTCCAACCCTTCGATTAGTCTGTCCGCATAGGCTGTGATCTTAAAAAACCATTGGTCCAGATCTTTTTGAACTACCGGCGTGCCGCAGCGTTCACAAACGCCATTCTCTACCTGTTCATTTGCTAACACCGTCTCGTCTTTGGGACACCAATTTACAGCCGCTTTGGCTTTATAAGCTAAACCCATTTTAAACAGCCGGGTAAAAATCCACTGGGTCCATTTATAATAGTCAGGCGAGCTGGTATC
This sequence comes from uncultured Gammaproteobacteria bacterium, assembly GCA_964371135.1. Taxonomy (GTDB): domain Bacteria; phylum Patescibacteriota; class Microgenomatia; order JAMCZE01; family JAMCZE01; genus JAMCRP01. The sequence goes on from CAYJLJ010000025.1 coordinate 7,955, forward strand.
CACTTCCCGATCCCAGTCGTAAGATAGTCCCAGCATTTTTAACTGGTTTCTAAAAGTATTTATATTGGCGTGCGTGGATTCATCCGGATGAATGCCGGTTTTAATAGCATAATTTTCCGCGGGCAAACCAAACGCGTCCCAACCCATGGGGTGCAAAACCGAAAAGCCTTTCATCCGGTAGTAACGTGACACCACATCCGTCCCGACGTAGCCTTCCATGTGGCCTACATGTAAC
>CAYJLJ010000026.1:0-8111 GCA_964371135.1 uncultured Gammaproteobacteria bacterium
CTTATTTCATGACCAAAAAGGTTAAATCTAAGTCTGGGTTTTTGGTCAGGGGTAACCGAAACGCGTGCGGGTTTAACAGAAAGACCTTTCATGTCTCTTTCTCCGGTCCCAATTCTATACAATAACTCTATCCGTTTTTCTAATCCAGACCTCTGGTAATTTGTTATATCTAACCTCTCGGCTTGTTCAGAAAGTTCCTCCCAACTTTGACGTGGCTGGTTTTCATATTGTCCATGTTGGGTATACCATCTAGCTTCAGCAAGATGCTTTGCTTTTGCCAAAACCCATTCGGCTTCTTCCTGAGCTATACTCGAGCCTCGACCTTCTCGGTATTTGGGCCATGCTTCATCGATCCGTTTAAGTTGCTGCTCAAGTTCCGAGTCCATACTAAGCGTTTATACAATAATTTTTGATTTCATGCAACTAGCGGAGGGTGTGAATTTTGCGGGTGGATTTTCTTTAATATTTCAATTTCATCTTCTAAGTCTAGAATTCTCCCATGTTGACTACTCAAAAGTTCCTGCTCTTCTCTAACTGTTTTCAATTCTCCCATGATTTCATCTTTAATATTGGTAATTTCGTTTAAAACTTTTTCGAATTTCTCATTAGTGTCTTTTTTAATATCTTCTTTCCAGTCCTTTCGCATCATTGATTCTGCCACCATGAATTCCCACTTTAAATGTTTTTTTAATCTATCTTCAAGAGCGGCAATTTCCGGAGGTAAATCTTTAACTTTCTTTTTAATCATGTCTTCAGATTAATACTTTTTTGTAAGACTTGCAACGTGACGAAGTATTTAAAACTGGGGCAAAAAATTATAATTTTTCTACGAAACTTCTCAGCTCTTTATTAAATATCTGCAATTCTCTACTTGGAATTATCGGATCTAGTCCAAGTTTTCGTCGTCTCCTGTTATATGTTAAAAGTCTTTTAGCATCTTGCCTTGCAACATTTAACTGCAAATTTGTGTATCCCGAGAAATCAAATCTACCTTCTATCATACAATTAATCCAGCAAGCAAAAGGGCCACGATGTTGGCTACTTTAATCATGGGGTTAATGGCCGGGCCGGCAGTGTCTTTATAGGGATCCCCGACCGTATCCCCGGTTACTGCGGCCTGGTGGGCAAATGATTTTTTTCCGCCGTAATTGCCGGCTTCAATATATTTTTTGGCATTGTCCCAGGCCGCGCCCCCTGTGGTCATGCTGACCGCGACAAATATTCCGGTAACAATTGCCCCTACCAGCACTCCGCCCAAAGCAACCGGACCGAGGGTAAAGCCTACCGCCACCGGAACAACAATTGGAATTAATGCGGGAGCAAGCATTTCTTTGATGGCCGCGCCGGTGACGATGGAAACAGCTTTGCCATATTCGGGTTTGGCCGTTCCCTGCATGATGCCTTTGATTTCCTTAAATTGTCTTCTGATTTCTGTAACAATAGTGCCGGCAGCTTTGCCTACTGATTCCATAAGCAGGGCCGCAAAAAAGTAGGTCATTCCCCCACCGATAAAAAGCCCGATTAAAACATTTGGGTCGGTTAAAGAAAAAACCAGTGGGGTTGAAACGCGTACGGCCACTTCCTGGACATAAGCGCCAAACAAAACCAACGCGGCCAGAGCGGCAGAGCCAATCGCGTAGCCTTTAGTAACGGCTTTAGTAGTATTTCCGACTGCATCCAGGGCATCAGTGACATTTCTAACTTTTTCCGGGAGGCCAGCCATTTCCGCAATGCCTCCGGCGTTATCCGTGATCGGGCCAAAGGCGTCAATGGCAACAATGATTCCGGTTAGGGACAACATGGCTGTTGCCGCGACCGCGACACCATACAGGGAAGCAAGAGAATAAGAAAGCAGGATAGCCAGAGAGATCACAACGATGGGGGCGGCAGTCGATTTCATCGAGACGGCCAAACCGGCAATAATATTCGTTCCATGGCCGGAATTGCTGGCCGCGGCAATCCCTTTAACACTGCCATAATTTTTTGAAGTGTAAAACTCCGTAATCAAAACCATGGCGGCGGTGACGCCGATGCCAACCAGAGCGCAAATATAAAGATTTATCCAGGGGAAAAGAGCGTTGTCCGCCATTAAATATTGGGTTACCGGCAAAAAGGCCAACGCGGACAAAATTGCGGCGGCAATTAAACCCTGGTACAAAGCCCCCATAATACTTTTATTTTTACCAAGGCGGACAAAGAAGGTGGCGACGATAGATCCAACTATAGAAACCGCACCTATTAATAATGGATAGAAAGCTGACTGGGGAAAGTGCGGGAAAACCAAATTTCCCAGTAGCAGGGCAGCGACCATAGTAACAACATAGGTTTCAAATAAGTCCGCGGCCATGCCGGCACAATCTCCTACATTATCGCCTACATTATCCGCAATAACCCCCGGATTGCGCGGATCGTCTTCCGGGATCCCCGCCTCGATTTTGCCCACCATGTCCGTTCCCACGTCAGCAGCCTTTGTAAAAATTCCTCCGCCGATCCGGGCAAAGATTGAAATTAGTGAAGCGCCAAAACCTAAAGTTGCGAGCTTTTCATTTCCTCCCGGTAGAATTAATACTGTACTGACAGCTAGTAATGCCAAGCCTGCTACCATTAAGCCGGTCACCGATCCCCCATCGAAACCAACTTTGAGAGCGGCACCGAGGCCTTTGGTGGCGGCCTGAGCAGTTCGGCTATTTGACCGAACGGAAACACTCATCCCCACAATCCCCGTTACGGCAGATAAAATGGCCCCGATTAAAAAAGCAATGACGGCAAACGAACCGTACAAAAAATAAAGTCCGGCGGCGACGATTACGGCCACCACAGCTACAACGGTGTACTGTTTCTTCAGATAGGCGTTGGCGCCTTCAAGAATGGCCTGGGAGATTTCCTGCATTTTCGGGGTGCCGGCAGGAAGAGCCAGAATCCGGTTAATCTGCCACAGGGAATACGCGACGGCCAAAAATCCGGCCCCAAATGCAGCGTAAATCAAATTTTGCATACCTGTTCTGATTATATGATCACCATTTTGCCGATTGCAATACCCTATTCGCTAGTTACCTCAAACCCGGACAATTCTTTTAGAGAGAATTTATTGCAGTATATTTCTCCCATTTCAATAGGAATGACCACTAGATTTATTTTTTTCTTCTCTAGTAATTCTGTCGTTGTACCAACCTTGTTTAATGGAACTTCGACATGGGTAACATCAGATAATTTAATTAAATGTTTTGTCCGCGTTTCAAAACGTTCAACTTTAGGGTCAAAATGAACCGCTTGTACCCCCTCTTTTTTGATGCCGAAAAGTAAGCCGTAATTGAGGGGAATATCTGATCTAACTGCATGAAAGTTAAGAATTGTCCAGGCAGTTTGTTTACGAAAGGTTTTAAACCACGCTTGGTACTTATCAGTTGCGGCGATCCTTTTATTTTTCTCTATCCTCAAAGCCTTTTTGAAAGTCAGGAAAAAGCCCCATTCGAGAATTTGCAAGGTAATTAAAAAATAGTACCAAAATTTTGAGGATCCATAAATATATTGTAGGTCTGTTTTTTCAAACATATTGAACAGCGCATAGCCACGGGCGCACATTCGGTATGGGGTTAATGATATAGACTCCCCAGGACTGCCGTTTACATTGATGTATGGATCATATTTGGGGATTATTCCTCCAGTATCAATTATAGATTCAAGAACGTCATCTGTTTGAGAATGATCAATTCCTTCGTATTTTGATGTTCCCTTGAGTTTATAGTGGTCCCGTCCCGTGCCAATAATAAGCACTGCGATAACATTTTTCTAATAGGGGTAAATAATTAAGATACTTGTTGTACAAAGGATGGGACGCCAAATCGTGGATGGGCTTAAGATATAAACTGGCTATAAAAAGGATTAATTTTTTAAGCACAAGTAATTAATTATAACGTAAAATATCCTCATACGGAGAAGTTAGATGTCCAAATTTGTCGTTTTGGCCCGGGATTGGATTTGTTTGGGATTTTTGAAATTTCCCGGAGTGACAACTTTTTGACCCGACTTTTTTTCTAATTCTAACCGGGCGTTTTTGGCAATCCTGCCACCCTTTTTGGCCGGAATTTTATTCTGACCCAATCCCCTGCTCTGCATATTTTCGGCAATCTGTCTTGTGGAAAGTTCTGCCAAAGCCGTAAAAATTAACTCCGCCTCTGACATGTGGTCACGAAGATTTTCGGTTTTCAAGGCTTTTATATTTTTGTGTTGTTTAACCGTGAGGTCGCTCCACTCCTGGTGAATAATATTCGTGAGAATTGCGTACTCATTTTGCTCTTTAACTTCATGATTTTTCCAATAATCAGTAAGTTTGTTTCTGGTTTCCTGTCCCATCATTCGTTGTTGAATCCATTTTTCACTTCGTCCCATTTTTTGCCAATGAAGTCGCGCGCGATTCAAAGCTTTTTCGGGATCGTTTATCTCCTGAACGCGTTCGTGTCCAACTTTAGCGAGCCATAGTTTAATTGGCTCTGCTTTTGGGCTGGGAACTGATTGGATTAAGCGAAAAATCGTTTCTAGATCTGCGGCGTCAGTTTTATAATATTTACCATCGGCAGAAAGCATTTTCAGTTGGTCACATTTTGTGACCAACTGACTACCTTCATTTTTAAGTCTATTTTTTAATGTTGTCCAATAACTTTTGGCCTTTTTAAAATTTTGTTGGTCTATTAATACACTAACAATATCTATTATTGAGAAAAACCATTTTTCCCGTTTTTCATCCCACAGGCGTCTAATCTGTTTGTTTTCAAAAGGAACGATGTTAGCCATACTTTATTATATATCTAAATTGGCTGTTTTGGCCCGGGTCCTGAACCATCCGGTACGGGACTGCGGCCAAAAACCTAAATATCCAAGTTAGCGGTTTTTGCCCTTGATTGGATGAAGCGTTTGCGGGGCGGGACAAGTTCGCCCATGAGCATATCAAAAGTGGCGTCGGCCCGCTCGGCGTCGGCGATGGTAATTTGTTTTAATTGTCTGTTTTGAGGATTTAATGTGGTCTCCCAAAGTTCTGAGGCGTCCATTTCGCCCAGACCCTTGTAGCGTTGGACATTAACCTTGGCGGTCCCCAAAGTTTTAACAAAGGCCTCTTTTTCCTGTTCGGTATAAACATATTTTTTCTCCTTGGCCCATTCTATTTTATATAAGGGCGGCATGGCAACATACACATAACCGTGCTCTACCAGCGGTTTTAAGTGCCGGTAAAGGAATGTCAGGTAAAGGCACATAATATGCGAACCATCAACATCAGCATCTGCCATGATGATGATCCGGTGATAACGCAATTTTTCAATATTAAACTGGTCGGAAATGCCGGCCCCAATGGCAATAATCAGGGACTTAAATTTATCGGAATCAACAATCTGGTCAATTCTGGCCCGCTCAGTGTTTAGCACTTTGCCAAAAAGCGGCAAAATTGCCTGAAACTTCCGGTCTCTCCCCTGTTTGGCTGAGCCACCGGCACTATCGCCTTCGACGATGAATAATTCACTTTGCGCGGGGTCACGGGATTGGCAGTCGGCTAATTTCCCCGGCAAGGCCGAACCTTCCAAAGCCCCTTTTCTGATCACTGCTTCCTTGGCTGCCCGGGCCGCGAGACGGGCTTTGGCGGCCAGAAAAACTTTTTCCAAAATTGCTCGGCCGTCACGGGGATTTTCTTCAAAATACATGTCCAATGCTTCTTTGACAACTGACGCCACGGCCGGCTGGATTTCCGCGTTGTTTAATTTAGTTTTTGTCTGGGATTCAAACTGCAACTTGTCTGCTGCCATTTTGACGTAAATGACCGCGGTTAAACCTTCACGCAAATCGTCACCAATGAAGCTCTCCGCGCCCTCTTTAATGGCGCCGATTTTTTTGCCGTAATCATTAATGCTTCTGGTTAAAGCGGAACGAAAACCCGCGACATGGGTGCCCCCGTCCGGAGTTTCGATAATATTCACAAAAGATTTAAGTTTTTCTCCGAAGTCACCGTTATATTGCATGGCGATCTCAATGCCCACCGGGGCGACTCCCGTTTCGACTTCTTTGGAGACATAAAAAATGTCGGAAATTGTGGCCCGGTCAGTATTCATATGGGCCACCAGAGCTTTGATTCCGCCCTCAAAATAGAAGCTGAATTCTTCTCCGGAGCGTTCATCTTTTAATTTAAATATTAACTTTGGAACCAGATAGGCCCAGTTTCGCAGTTCGTTTTTAATCGTCTGGAAATTCCATTCGACAGTCGAAAAGATTTCCGGGTCGGGTTTGAAGGTGGTTTTGGTTCCGGTTTTTGAAGACTTTCCTATTTCTTTAAGCGGCCCGTCGGCAATCCCCTTTTTGTAGGATTGGCGGAAAAGTTTGCCTTTTTGGGCCACTTCGACAGTCATCCAGGTGGAGAGAGCGTTGGTGGCGGCGGCGCCGACGCCATGAAGCCCTCCGGATTTGGCGTATGCCTGGGCGTCAAACTTGCCTCCAGCATGAAGGCGGGTCATCGCCAGCTCGACGCCGGAAACTTTGTGTTTGGGGTTAATATCCGTTGGAATTCCGCGGCCCTCATCCTCAACGGTAAGCGACCCGTCGGCATTAATGGTGAAGGCAATTTTTTTGCCGAAGCCAACCAGGGCCTCGTCAACGCTGTTATCGACGATTTCCTTAAAGAGATGGTGAAGGCCTTTTTCATCTGTGGAGCCAATATACATTCCGGGGCGCTTGCGAACCGGCTCCAGTCCTTCCAAAACCTGAATATTTTCTGCGGTGTATGAGTCTTTTGCCACGGAGCTATTGTAGCAATTATTCGTAATTTCTTCTACCCTCTAATGCCCGGGAAAGAGTAATTTCATCGGCATATTGAATATCGCCCCCGGTGGGCATTCCCATCCCCAGACGGGTAATTTTGAGTTTTGAGTTTTGAGTTTTGAGTTTCTGGCTAATATACATGGCCGTTGCTTCACCTTCCATAGTCGGGTTTAAGGCCAAAATTATCTCTTTTACGGGCCATTGGCCATTTGCCACGCGCTCTATCAAATCATTAATGTACAGTTCTTCCGGACCAATATTATGAAGCGGATCGATAACACCGTGCAGGACGTGATAAACTCCCTGATATTTCCCGGTCGCTTCAAAACTAAAAACATCGAGGGGCTGTTCGACAACACATATAATAGTATGGTCCCGGTTCTGGTCAGAACAAATCTCGCAGACCTCTCTGTCGCTGATATTTTTGCAGACTGAACACGTAAAGATTTCTTTCTTGAGGTTTAAGACGGCATTACCAAGCTTATTAATTTCCGACTCAGGAACATGGAGCAAATAAAATACCAGCCTGGCGGCAGTTTTTTCTCCCACACCAGGTAACCTTTGAAAGGCCTCAATTAAATTTCTGATCTGTTTTGGAAAAACCATTTCTATGCTCCTGCCGCCCCTCCGGTTAGTTGCTGCAATTTACTGGCGGCAATCATCTGAGATTTGTAAAGCGCTTCTCCCATGGCGGCCTCCAATTCATAATCACGCACCCCATCCCAGGATATTTCCAAGACTTTCTGGTCGCCGGTTAAGACAATTTTTAACAAACCTTTGGCGGTTTGCTTTGTAATTTCGACTTTTTCGGCTGCCAATTGTTTTTGGATGACAGCGGCCTGCTGGCGCATCTGGTTGAGATCCCCAAGTTGTTTAAGTCCGTCAAACATTCCCATAATCTCACCTCGCTTTCAATTGAAACCTTATTTTGACTCTCTCCCCCATTATATCAGAGATAACTTGTTCAAGGATGTCCCGGTTTTTGGGTTCTTCCAGTTTTTCCTTGTGGAATTTATAGGCTACTTCGATAATTAGAAAACCATTTTCAATTCCCACCGGCTGGGCGGCTTTAAGAAAAGCATTGAGACTGTGATTATGGGGCTTGGTGGCAGCCACAATCTCCGGCCATTTATCAGAGATCTCGGAAAACTCAGCCGGCCGGCTAGCCGGAATATCAGATTTGTCAGACTTTTCTGGTTTTTCTGGTTTGCTGACGTTCTGAGTTTTCAGAGTTTTCTGAGTGTTCTGGTCACCCTCTTTTTCACCACACCACTCCACAACTACTAACTCCAACGGCAAGGATTGTATAGGAC
>CAYJLJ010000027.1:0-8090 GCA_964371135.1 uncultured Gammaproteobacteria bacterium
AGTTAAGGCTGAGGGCGTACAAATTGTTATAGTTAGGGATAGTGAACCTGGAGTTATGATCGTTCCATATGTAAAAGCCCTTCAGGATGAAGAAGTAAAACGTAAGCTTCTGGAATTTCAGTGGGAAAGTTTTCTTAAGGAAATGAAAAAGGTGGGTAAACGGTTCCTAAAAGAGAAGGGTTTAAAACGATCTAATTTAACTGAAGAACAACTTTATGACCTTATCGACCAAATTTAAAGCGGCAGTTGATACAAATATTTTCATTTCAGCCTCTCTTTTCGGCGGAAATCCAGAAAAGATTATCAAACTAATTAAAACGCAACAAATTAATCTAATTATTTCCCCTACAATTGAACTGGAAATTTTTAGAAAGTTGGCACAACTTAACGCACCTGTTGAGGAAATTCAAAAATTAAAACGTCTTTTTGCGGATAGTGCGTTACCGGTTGTTCCGAAGAAAAAAGTTGAACTTTGCCGCGATCCGAAAGATAACATGTTCCTGGAGGCAGCACTGGAAGCCAAAGCAGATTTTTTGATCACCGGGGACAAAGATCTACTCACCCTAAAAACCTTCAAATCCACGAAAATCCTAACGCCAAAGGAGTTTTTGGGCTGGTCACCTGGCTGGCGTTAATTACTTTCCTACGTCATTCTGGCCGCGTCCAGAATCGCCATTGTGCTATACTTTAAGGAGCTATGGATAAGGAAAGCAGTAAAGCTATTTTAGCCAAAGGTCTTTTGGAAGGATATGTGGGGAAAAGTGTCCGAGGTTCTGTACTACGAGCCGGATTTAATCTTGAAACAAGTGACTATAACGGCCCTGAAGGGAAATATCATGACGAATGGGCGGCCGATTTTAATGGTGGTGGTCAGGAATTAACCGAAACAGAAAGTGGTGAGAAAGCAACTAGGGTTTATGCTGGCGGAACTCTTTCTGCGGACAAATTACAAAAATTAGGTCTGACGAAGAAAGACGTAATTGGAAAATTAATTTTATTTGTGAATAAATTACAAAATGGGACCAGATTAGATGAAAACGCGGAAATGGCAGAAGAGGAATGGAAATATACTTACAGGGTTTTAAAAAGCGTAAAAGAGATTCCCCTTGATGTGGGCGAAGAGGAAATAAGGTTTAAAGAGAACTTGGTTTTTGTCCACTTTCACATAATTTCCCCGGTTTTATAGATCTGAAAAGGATTCTGGGCGCGCGGAGTCTACCCCGGCCGCGGCGGGGCTTGCCAGAATGACGAAACTTTTGCTATAGCATTACTTTGGTTCAACATACTTATTCTACAATCGTATCAATTGGGTGTAATCTCTACTTTACAAAAACATTATGTTTTTGTAACTCGCAGATTACATTAACTCCAATTCCTGCCTGGAAATTTCTGCTGTCTTGACACCCCCTCCTCCTTTCCCCTACACTAATCTCATGGAACCGACCCCTCCTCCCGCGCCACCGGTCAGTATCGGAAGCACCGTAAATTTAGACAATACTGCCGCAGCTCCCGCTGGAATCGGCGAATCGGGAAAGTTTTTGCTTATGGGGATAGGGGTGGGAATTCTGCTGCTGTTTTTAGCCGTCGCCGCCTATTTTGCCCTGGGCAATCCCCGGATGCTAAAAAGTTCCATAGCTCCCGCTCCGGTTGTTCCGGAGCAAAAACCGGCAGTTCCCAAACAGGCTCCTGCGGCTGCCCAACCGGCCAATCAAATTCCTTTAAGTGTTACTGCTCCGCTGAATAACACCATTATGACCACGCCTTCCGTCAAAGTGACCGGCACCACTTTGCCAAATGCCGAAGTTTCCATAAACGAAACTGACACCAAAGCTGACGCGACGGGAAAATTCACCGCGACAGTCACTTTATATGAAGGTGATAACCCCATCATTATTAATGCTTTTGATGAAAACGGCCAGACATCTGAAACAGAACTTTCCGTTACTTATCAACCCCTTGGCCAATGATTTTCAGCCTTTTAACCGCCCTGGCCTTAAATGCCAACACCCTGACAGCCACTCCGGCTGCCAGAACTGCCGTAACTACCGCGGCTTCCTCCGCTGCCGGCTTAAGAGAAAAAGCCGAAACCGCCCTGAAATTGCCGACCGTGGCCAAACTAAACGGAACAATTTCCAGCGTCAGTTCTAAAAACATTGTTGTTAACGGCACCACAGTTAATCTTCTTAGCAACACCGTTCTCTTGAGAAAATTCGGCGGAAAATCCACCCTGACTGAACTTAGCGTCGGGGATGAAGTTCAGGTTCTGGGCAAATGGACCGATTCGACCAACACTGCCGTTAACGCCCGGGTCATCCGCGACCTTTCCGTTCAAAAACGCCGGGGCACTTTTGTGGGCACGGCGGTTTCCGTCACCCCCGCGGGTTTCTCTTTCCAGCCGCTTTCCCGCCCGCCACAAACTGTAACGATCAGCCCCAATACAAAATTTGTGGACCGGAAAATGAAAGCCCTGACTTTTTCCTCCATAACCGCGGGGCACAAAATTATGGTCCGGGGTCTTTGGGACAGCAAGCTAAACACCATTACCGAAGTCGTTTTAGTAAAAGATTTCTCCTTACCGGTCATTGTCACTCCGGCCACTCCTTCAGCCGCCATCCGAAATTAGGTCTGAATCATGCTAAGATTAAAACGTGGATGAAAAAAGAAATGCCGCCGTCTTAATTATTTGCGGCGTGATCCTGGTTGTCTGCGCTCTGGTTTTGGCCCGGGTAGCCACTTCCGGATTGGGCGCCGAAGTGATCTCCAGCCAACAGACACCGGTTGAAATCAGCCAAACCACCGAAAAAGTTAGGGTAGCCAAAATCCTCGACGGAGATACTTTTGATTTATCTGATGGCCGAAGAGTCCGTTATATTGGTATTAACACGCCGGAAATGACAGATCAAAACAAACAACCGCAATGTTTTGCCCTGGAAGCCAAGACTGAAAATGAAAAACTGCTGGCCGGCAAAAAAATCCGTTTGGAAAAAGACCTCTCCAACCGGGATAAATATGGCCGCCTTTTGCGTTTTGTCTATGTTGAAGATGAAAGCGGCCGGGAAATTTTTGTGAATGACTATTTGGCACGTCAGGGATTCGCCCGGCTTTTAAGCATTCCTCCGGATCTGAAATTTGAAAAACAATTTAACGCCGCCGTCGAAGAGGCCAGATTTCAACAGCGCGGTCTTTGGGGCGCCTGCTATTAAACCAAAACCACGCCAATAAAAAACAGCAGGCCGACGCCGGCAATCTGGACTAAGGCCACGGTTTTTAACACCGGAGAAAGGTGGCTGTCCAAAACCTGGGTCATAAGGACTATCTGCCGGTAAACTATCACGGCAAATATAAAATAAAAAAGCGCCAGGACGCTGAAAAACAGCTTAACTATCAGACCAAACTGTAAAAGATTTAGTATCTCCATATTTTAAGGATTAGGGCTATGTTCCCACTCCAACTCTTCAGCAGCCATAAGTTCCTGAATTTTTTTCGCCACCAGTTGCGGATGCGGCACCGCCGTGAATTCAAAGTTAATTTCCGTGCCGGCAGTTTGAATTTCCACATCCCCATAATCAAAAATTCCCGCAAATACTCCACCCTGCGAAGCGTGAACATCCTGAATCTTGGAGATTTGCGTCGCGCTCACTTTTTTATAAATAATTGAGTACCAGTCAATATCCACTACCCGCTCGTTAGTAACAATATAGACGTTGAAATACCAGTATAAAAAATTCAAAAAGCCGTAAGTGAAAATCCCCGCGTACCAGAAAAGGACAAATGCCACAATCGTTCCCCCGCCGATGGGAAGACCCAGGACGCCAAAAAGCGGCAAAAGTATGAGAGGGAAAATAGCGCCGCCGAGCCTGATTAAAATCCAGGGGAGATTAGTGATAATGTGAGCGCGAAGCAGTAACAGCACATCCTCGTTTTCGTATTCGCCGGAAAATTTTACATCTGTGGGAAAAGCGCTGAAAGCAGCCAAAACAGAAGTGCCCGATTTTTGCTCCAACTCTTTGTCAGTTTGAGTGTCTTTAGTATGACTGTGTTTAGGAGCTGGCGCCGGCACTTCTGGAACCAAAGATCCCGAGTTTATCGAAGGGTCAGGTTCCACATTATCAACAACAATCCGCGGCATAAAGAGATTATACCAAGAGTAATCCCTAATATACTAATCGAAGACAAAATATACTAATCCTGCGGAGGGAGGTTAACTATCCGTCGATATTTGACTCCATCCCTAGTCAGATGAATTAAAATTGCAAGTTTGTAGCCAGTGGACCGCAGGTAGCCCACTACTTGTTTAATATGAACATAACCCATCTTAGATTTAACCTTCAATTCAATAACTATTTTTTCATCAACAACGAAATCAAGAAAATATTTGCCTATCTTTTCTCCTAAATATTCTAACTGTACAAAATACTCTCTCTTAAAAGCGAAGCCTTGTTGTTTTAATAATTCTCCAAAAGCTTGCTGGTAGTGTTTTTCCGGAAACCCGTAGCCAAGATCATTGAAGATTTTGAAAGCTGAGCCAACTAACTTGTAACTCAGCTCGGGGTAAATCAAATCTATTTTCCCCATGCAATCAATATTAGTATATCTTGTATTAGTATATTTTGTTTAGTATTCGTATATTAGAGAGTAGTCATCTTCTCTCAATATTATAGAGTGGGCCAACAATGGCAATATTTGCAGGGGCCCGGACGTTAAAATATTCTTTAAACGTTGAACCGTCAAAAGTTTTTAAACCGGCATCACCACTTAGAGTTACTGACGTAGTTTTTCCTGCCCCGAAGTCAAAGCTCATCGAAACACTGTCTATACGGTTAAAAGCACTGCCGCCTAATTCCTGTTTTACCCGATTGGCATCCCAACTATCCCAATCATTTGTTTTTGCAGATACTAAAATTACATTCACAATGTCCGCCACTTCTTCAGGCTTTAGCCAGGCAGATTTGTTATATTCGGGCCGCCACCCCTGGGCATTATAAAAACACGGCGAATCCCGGTCATAAGCCTTGGCCTGAAGATCGGAAACGCTGCTGACATCACCATTGGTGTCTCTGGTGTGTTTGGTCCAGGCTGTGGCCGACCAGCCATATTCTCCCGAAGACAAAGTGTAGCCGCCGTCCGTTGACGAATACCAGGCCTTAATCACCTGGCCGCCATTTGTCATCACTTCCCCCTCCGTATCTTTTACCGCCCGTTCCCAATTACCGCCTTTGTTGCCGCCCTTATAAACCTGGCAGCTCTGGGTCGTGCAGATCTGACTGGCGCCGTTATTAGTGAAAGCCAGGGCATAGGACCGGGCCGCGACGGCCTGAGCTTTGAGAGCGTCCATCGGCCAGGAATCGGGGACTTCATAAATTCCCAGCATATATTGTTCAAGAGGCATGGAACCGTAGCCTTCGACCTGAATATTAATGTTGGATTTTTTCTCAAAGTTAATTCCGGCATAATAGGCCCGCAGAATATCCTGGTAGGTTTGCCCGGCATTGGCCCGGCCGAAAGCCCCAAATTGATTCATCCCCACCCGGTGCGGAATGCCGAAAGTATAAAAGGCAAAACCGGAGCCGAAACCGGGATCAATTTTGCGGTCGTCAGAACAGGACATGGTCATCCCCGCCGACCGGGAAAGATTCAAGCTGCCCATTTTGATCGCGATCATTTGCTGCTGTTTTGCCGAGAGAGCTCCAACGGTGCTGTTTAATTTTGTCTGATAGGCCTTCGCTTCGTTTACCAGTTTGCGAATCGGCGCCAGAGTGGCCTGAAGGCTGGTTTGTTTAGCTGCCAGCCAGTTTTGGGTGTCTTCAAGCTTTTTCCTTTGAACGTTCAGATCCGCCATTTCCAAAACCAGACTGGTAATCATTTTTTTCTCCTGGTCAATCAAATTTTGCCGGTAAGCCAAACTGTGCAGGGTACTGCCGACCTCTTCGGTCGTTAAAATTGTGGCCAGAAAGTATTCTATTGGCGAAGTCCAGTTTTTTTTATAAAAATCCCTCACCTGCGCGTCCAGAAGTTTTTGTTTGACGGCAAACTTTTTCTCGTCAGCCGCGATTGCCGTCTTTTTCTTGTCAATCTGGGCGCTGAGGGATTTAACGTTGGACTCAATGGCAGAAATGTCTTTTTCCAGACTTAAGGCCGTCTGCTCGTGAGGCTTGGTGGCGCTGACGGACATCTGCAAAAGTTTGGTGCATTCGTCAATCTTGCGCTGGCACTCCTCAATGCCGGAACAGTCGGGATTACATTCATCAGCCCTCACGGCTGAAGAAACAAGAAACAAAAAACAAGAAACAAAAAGAATGAGGATGGCAGCTCTTTTCATTTGTCCGTATATTTTAGCAGTTCTTTCTCAAACTTTTTGAGAACTTTTTCGGAAAGATTATTAGGGTGGAAAAAAGCATAACCCCAACCCACTTTTTCATGAGTCATTTTTGGTTTCATATAGAGATATTGCAAAATAAAAGCAAAAAGTTCCAATGGTGTCATTGCGAGGAACCAGAGTGACGAAGCAATCTGTTTTGGCACGTCAGGAGATTGCTTCGCGTTCGCTCGCAATGACGCGGAATAAACTAAAGGCAAATACTTTTTTGTCCAGATGTTATCCTCCAGCCATTTTTTATAGACCCCTCCATAATCATACAAACATTTAGCCTTAAGCACTTCGTGAGCCGTGAATAAATTCCTATCTTTAATTTCCAAATGGTTTAAATCGAGAAAAATGTTTGGACAGATTTGGTTTCTTTTAAGATTCTTAAGAGACTTAAGTAACTTAAGATTCTTAAGCAAAAGAAAAACAACGGCTCTAGTCAGCCAAAGAGTGTGGGACGAAGTAATTATCATCAAGTCAATGTCAGCCCCCACACGGGCATTGCGGGCCGCCACAGACCCGGTTAAAAAGACGGCGGCAATGGTGGGAATTTTTTTTAATTGCCCGGCCGTTTTAATGGCGGCTTCTTCCTTTTGTTGGGAATATTCTGCCCGGGTTTTTCTGATGGCCCATAATTTAGCTTCCTTAACGGTCAATGGATAGCCAAACAGGCCGGCATAGACAACGGCGGCTAGCTCGTTATAATATGAATTAGTGAAATTCAAGGATTTTCCGGAACTGCGAATTTTAGCCATTCTTGGCATTATAACTCTCGGTTGGCATTTGTTGGGCTTGTTTTCCAGTTTCCTGGGAATTTTTACGGATATTTTTATTCTCCTTGTTCTTTCCTGGATCCTGGCGTTTATCCTGGAACCCCTGGTCGCCAAAATTTCCCGGGCCGGTCTTCCCCGCCTTTTGGCAGCATTGGCTGTGTATCTGGCCGTCGCTTTGACGGTGGTCATTTTAGTGGTTATGGTTTTGCCCACAACCGTGTCTCAAATTTCCCAATTGTCTTCTTTGATTCCTTCGTATTTGCCGCAGGGGTCATTTTTGTCTGCCCGGGTGGAAAATTTTCTTAACGCCGCCGCCAACAATTCTGTCGCCCTGGCCGGAGGTGTTGCCTCAACAGCCACCAATATCCTGCTGATTTTTATCCTCTCTTTTTACTTTTTGATCTCGCGCGGCGAGATTTCCAGGTTTATTAAGGATATTATTCCTGACGAATATGAAGAAGACTATGCTTTTTTGGAAAAGACCTTAAATCAGACTTTCGCCTCTTTCCTGCAGATTCAGGTTGTTTTGGGTCTACTTCTTGGCCTTATTACTCTTATTACCCTTCTCATCCTGGGAATTAATTTTGCTGTTTCCACCGCCATTTTTGCCGGAATCCTGGCAATGGTGCCGGTTGTGGGAGCCATTATTTTTGTCATTCCCGTCGCTTTGGCGGGACTGACGGTATCGGTTCAGAAAATGATTATTGCCGTGGCTGTGGTCATTCTGGCGGCCCAGCTGGTTTATAACGTGGTGGCGCCAAAACTGATGGGCGCGGCCCTGAAAATTCATCCGATCATTGTTCTGCTGTCGTTTCTGATCGGCTACCGGATCGCCGGCGTCTGGGGCGCAATTTTTGCCGTTCCCGTCACTTCCTCCGCGGCTCTTGTGGCTAAGGAATTACTGAAGTACAGGAAAACCGAAGCGGATAAATAAATATGGCCAACCTTCAAGC
>CAYJLJ010000028.1:0-7612 GCA_964371135.1 uncultured Gammaproteobacteria bacterium
TACCGGGACTATCTGCGGATCTATCTTCCCAAGGGCGCGATCATTACCGAAGTTAAAGGCTTTGAAAATAAGAGTCAGACGTTTGAGGATTTGGGCCACACCGTTGTTGACGGCTTCTTCACGGTTGTTCCGCAGGGCTTAGCCAGAATCCAAGTCAAATATAAAGTCGCCGGAAATTTCAAAAAGGACGGGCAATATCGTCTGCTGCTTCAAAAACAGCCGGGGACAGACGGGATTCACTATAAACTGGTGGTCAACAACAAAACCCAGGAATTTGATCTGGTTGAAGACAAAGAGATTGTGGTCAAACTGTAGGGGTATAATGGCCTCATGAAAGCCTCCAAGCTCACGGGAATTGTCCTGAAAAGAGTCAATTTTGGCGAGAGCGACCGGGTGGTGACGTTATTTTCTAAAGAACGCGGCAAACTATCGGTTGTGGCCAAGGGAGTACGCAAAATAAAAAGTCGGCGGGCGCCGCATCTGGAACCTTTTAATGAAGTCGAACTCATGCTCCACCGGGGCAAAAATTTCGAAACCATCACTGAAGCCAAAACGGTTCATCAATTTGAAATCCAAAATAATTTTAAGTCCATGGGCTTGGCTTTCTATGCCGCTGAAATCATAGATAAGCTTTTACCGGAAAATGAGCCACATGAAGAGGTATATTTTTTACTTAAAAACTTATTGACAGGCGAAATCACCCAAAATAAAGTAAAAGAATTCACCGCCAATTTGCTTTGGCAACTGGGTTTTCTGCCGCATGGCCATTATCCCAAGGAAGGTATAACGACTTTTGTGGAATCCGTCGCTGAACGGCAGATCAAGAGCAAAAATATCCTAGACAAAATTTAATTTTTTTAGTTTTTTAAGAGGTGGTCTTGCAAGCTTGCAAGACCACCTCTTGCGAAGGTGAAGCATGACTTAAATATATCAACAAAATTCACAAAATTCGGAGATGCTCTTTTTATACTGGACTCCGGCCAGAAGGACTGATAAACTCTACTTATGGCTGAGGATTTGATGCAAAAGATTGTAGCGCTTTGTAAAAGACGGGGGTTTATTTTCCCCGGCAGTGAGATCTATGGGGGACTGGCCGGAACGTGGGATTACGGGCCGACGGGATCACTACTAAAGAAAAATCTTAAAGATTGGTGGTGGGAAGAGATGGTGACATTACGTGACGATGTAGTTGGTGTGGATGCGGCCATTATGATGAATCCTACAGTCTGGGAAGCCAGTGGTCATGTAGCTAATTTTGCTGACACTTTGGTTGAGTGTAAAATTTGTCATATCCGTTTTCGGGTTGACAAAGAAGAAGATAAGAAAAAACATGAACAACAGCACGAGAAAGCCGGAGAAGGAAAAGTGGAATGGACCGATCCGAAGAAATTCAGCACCCTGGTTTCGGCCCAGGTCGGGGTAATTGAAGGAGATAAAACAAATCTTTATTTAAGGGGGGAAATAACGGCCGGGGTGCATGTCAATTTTCGAAACGTTGTAGACTCCACTCGTGTCAGAATTCCCTTTGGCATCGCCCAAGTGGGACGGGCTTTCAGAAACGAAATTACTCCGGGAAACTTTATTTTTCGCTCACGTGAATTTGAGCAGATGGAGGTTCAATATTATGTCCGACCCGATGAGAAAGAGTCAATGAAGTGGTTTGAATATTGGAAACAAAACCGGATGGAGTGGTTCTTAAGAATTGGATTTAAAAAAGAAAGTTTACGTTTCCGGGATCACCGGGATGATGAACGGGCCCATTATGCCAACGCCGCAACTGATATTGAATTTAAGGCACCATGGGGATGGGATGAAATGATGGGAATTCATCATCGGTCGGATTGGGATTTGAAGCGTCATCAGGAGTATTCCGGTAAAGACCTGACCTATCGTGATCCGGACACAAATGAATCCTATATCCCTTGGGATATTGAAACCTCTTCCGGAATTGACCGTCCGCTGATGTTTCTGCTAATGGATGCTTATTTCGAGGATACGGACAGAATTGTCCTGAAACTGCACCCAAGACTGGCCCCTTATAAAGTTGCGGTCTTTCCCTTAGTCAAAAATAAGCCTGAACTGGTTGAGAAAGCGAGAGGAATTTTTGAAAATCTTAAGAACGCGAAAATTTCTACTGCCTGGGACGAGCGGGGAAACATTGGGAAGAGATATCTGGCCCAGGATGAAATCGGCACGCCGTGGTGTGTCACAGTTGACTACCAAACACTTGAGGACAATACGGTCACGATCAGAGACAGAGATACCACTTTACAAGAGAGAATTAATGCTGATAAACTAATTTCAGAGATAACAAGTAGGTTAGTAGGAGAGTAGGTCAGTAAAGATGAAAAAGGGGCTGCCCATTATTATAGTTCTTCTCATAGCTGTTGCCGGGTTTCTTTTCTGGCAAAAATCTCAGGTTGCTCCGATCGAACCTAAGCCGGAAGTGACCGAGACCGGAATTAAGAAAATTGACCTTTCCACCCAGCCAAAATGGGTCCAGGACCTGAAAGTTTCCGGCAAAAAAGGCCGCAGTGGGAACGGGCTGGACAATTTTACTTTAACAGTCACGGGTATTGATTCAGCTATTACCTCGCTAACATATGTTGTTGAATACCAGACAACTAACAAGGGTACTCAAGGTGCTCTTGCCATGAGTCCGCAGGAAGTATCCAAGGGCAGTTTTACTAAAGCGATTGATTTAGGAACCTGCTCGACCAAATCGTGCGTGCGCCATGAAGGTGTGACTTCTGTTCAGATCGAACTCGACTTCTCCGACGGGTCCATCTGGACCGGCGACGTCAACCTCTAAATTTTACTTCCGCTCGCTGGGGTCTGTTTTCGCGCCACTCTATTAGCTCATCCGCTGAGGCCACGTACTCAAGTATTCGTGCGTGGGCCCGCTTGCATTCGCTAACAGAGAACTCGACGCGAAACCACCCTAACGCTCGCAAACTTTTAACGATTTCCTTACGCTATTCTGGTGAAAATGGTGCTTGACATCGCGTGAAAAAAGAGTCAAACTAGATGCAGTTAGTGATAGATAGATGTTTTTAGGGACTTTTAACCCGGTTTTAGCTTCAACAGGGCAAGTTGCTTTACCAGTAAAGCTAAGATCAGCGCTTGGTGGAGACAGGGCAATAATTACTACAGGATTTGATAAGTGCATTAATGGTTTTTCTCTTGAGGATTGGAAGCGGATTTCCGACCAGGAGATTTTTAATAAAACTTTATTTAGCGAAGAAGGCCGAAAGATCCGGCATCAGATGTTTGCTAACGCAGTGGAAGTTGATTTAGATGATCAGGGGCGATTTGTAATACCAGAGCCATTAAGGAAATTTGCTGGCGTTAAAACGCAAATTGCCGTAATTGGTGCTGGAGACCATTTTGAAATTTGGGACAAAGATGAGTGGCTATCATATTCCAGTACTTTTAAATGAAGTTTTGCAGGCTTTAGAAATAAAGCCGGGGGAAAAGTATATTGATTGTACTTTAGGCGGTGGCGGCCATTCTAAGGCGATTCTACAAGCCGGAGGAATTGTATTAGGCATAGATCAGGACTTGGAGGCAATAAAAAATAGCGAAGGAACAGGAATAATTTTAAGACATGGGAACTTTGCACATTTAAAAGAAATTGCGACGGAGGCCGGATATACACAGGTCTCGGGTATTCTGATGGATCTGGGGGTTTCCAGTCATCAGCTGGAAACGGATTACCGGGGGTTTAGCTTTAACCGGGACGGCATGTTGGATATGCGGATGGATCCGGCGACACAAACGGTAACGGCAGCAGATTTGATAAACGCGGGGGGAGAGAAAGAGCTTGCTAGTCTATTTTGGCGTTTCGGTGAGGAGAGAGCGGCTAAAGCCATAGCCAAAAAAATCATAGAAGAAAGAAGAAAGAAGAAAGTAGAAACGACAGATGAACTGGCAAAAATAATACTTTCAGTTCGTAAGCGAACTGAGGGAGATAGAACTCATCCGGCAACCAGAGTGTTTCAGGCGTTAAGAATTGCGGTAAACGATGAACTGGCAAGTTTGGAAGCAGCCTTGCCGCAAGCGGTGGAACTTTTAAGGCCGGGAGGGAAACTGGGAATAATAAGTTTTCACTCACTGGAGGACAGGATTGTTAAAAATTTCATAAGGGAAATGGGGGGAATAGGGGTAATAAGGGGGATTACTAAAAAGCCGGTGGAACCAACAGAAGAAGTTAGCAGGAATCCGAGAGCGAGAAGCGGGAAGTTGCGCGTAGCGGAAAAAAGGTAATTAAAGCAATAAACATCGGGGGCAGCGGTGGAAAAATTTGAGAAAATTGCAACAGGAACAAAATGTTCGCCACGACCGGTTTTCCGGGTGGGTGGTATTTATTCTTTTCTTTATAGTTGCCCTCCTTTCCGCGGGGCGGGTTTTTGCCGCCAACCGGCTGGTGGAAACCTCGGACAATCTGCGCCGGCTTGACGCTCAAGTCTCGCAATTGGAAGCTCAAAACCAGACTCTTTCGCAGGAAGTTCGCACCCAGGAGTCAATGGCGGCAATCGAAAACCGGGTTCTGGCCGGAGGTTTTGTGAAGACCGGACACTTTGCTTTCCTTTCCAATAGCAGAGAAGTGGCCTTTGGAATTTCAGCAGATAAGAACTTCGTTCAATGAAATTTGAGGCAAAAGTCGGGATTGTCAGCACTGTTTTTTTGGCAGCTTTCCTCCTGGTCGTTTTGAAACTGGCTTTTGTGCAGATTATTTCCGCGGAAAAACTGGCCGCTGCGGCCGAAGATCAGCATTTCTATTCTCTGGAAATTCCGGCCCGCCGGGGAGAAATTAAAAGCGCCGACGGTTATTCTCTTGTTTCGGACAAGGATGACTTTCTGTTTTATGTCAATTTGTCAAAGCTGACGGACGGCAAAGAGATGGTCGCGGATAAGGTGGCTTCAATTTTGGCAAACAATATCCCAATTATCGCAACTGACAGTTCTATTATTGCGCCGTTAGACAGAGAAAAAATCCTTAAGGAAAATCAGAAAAGCATTGCCTCGAATCTCCTTAGTAAGTTTAATGTCAAAAACGCTGTCTGGGTTAATCTGGCTCATTTTGTGAAGAAAGATCAAAAAGAGCAGATTGAAAAGCTCAACATTGCCGGTCTGGGATTTGTGGATGAACAAAGCCGGGACTATCCTGAAGCCTCAATGGCGGCCCATCTTTTGGGTTTTGTGGGCTTTGATTCGGTGGGAAATCCGAAAGGGTATTTTGGTCTGGAAGGGTTTTATGAACGGGAAATGTCAGGAAAATCCGGGGAAATCAGAATTGAAAAGGATGCGTTTGGGCGCCCCATTGCCATTGGATCTGAAACCCGCCGGGAAAAAAATGATGGCCGGACTTTGGTGACGACGATTAACCGTTCAGTTCAAAGGTTTACGGAAACAGCTTTGGAGGACGGAATCAAGACTTGGAAGGCCAGCGGCGGAACGGCGGTTGTCATGGATCCGCGCGACGGAAGCATCCTGGCGATGGCCAACTTTCCAAGATATGATTCCGGAAATTTTTCCTATTATACTGAAAACTTATATAAAAATCCGGCGATTGCCAATCTTTATGAACCCGGGTCAATTATGAAGCCGTTGGTCATGGCGGCGGCAATTAATGAAAACAAAGTGACACCGGAAACCCGCTGCGACAGGTGTGATGGCCCCAGAAAAATCGGGGAATATTACATCCATACTTTTAATGATCAATATCATCCGAATTTGACCATGAGCGAAACGCTGATTAATTCGGACAACACGGGAATGGTTTTCGTGGGGGAGAAGTTGGGTTTTGATAAGCTCTATTCCTATTTTGAAAAATATGGCTTTGGAAGCAAGAGCGGGATCGATTTGCAGGAAGAAGAAGAGGGAAGCCTGCGCAATTTCAACGATCTTTATCCTGTTGATAAGGCCACTTTGACTTTTGGTCAGGGCATTGCTCTCAATGCGGTCCAGATGGTCAAAGCCTGGGCGGTTTTGGCCAATGGGGGTGTTGAGATTACTCCTCACGTAGTGTCCAAAATTCAAACTGACGGAAAAGAAATTGAACTTAAAACTCCAAAGGGGCGGCGGATTATTTCGGCTTCAACGGCCAAGGTGCTTACACAGATGCTTGTCCGGGTGGCCAACGAAAGCCCGGTTCATTTTCCCCTGGATAGGGTTTCGGAACTTTCAAAATTTCGCATCGCCGCCAAATCCGGTACGGCAGAAATTTCCGCCGGCGGGAAATATCAAAAACAGGGGACGATCGCTTCGGTTATTGGTTATTTTCCTGCTGACAATCCCAGATTTTTGGTCATGGTTAAACTCAACGAACCTGAAGTCCGGCCCTGGGGGTCTGACACGGCAGGGCCGGTGTTTGCCTCTATCGCCCGCGATCTGTTATACTACTATGGGGTTACTCCATGATGAGAAAGCTAAAAAACTATGGTCATTGGGTCGAGGCGGTTGCTGCCGGAATCTATTATGGCTTTCCGGGAAGAAAGCTGAAGGTTATTGGGGTTACGGGGACTGACGGAAAGACAACCACAACCAATCTGATTTATCATATTTTGACAGCCGCAGGTTTCAAAACCGCCGTGCTTTCAACTTTGTCATCGGCCCACACTACCACCCCGGACAGTTGGAAACTCCAAAGATTTCTTGCCCAAAGTGCAAAAAACAAATGTACGCATGTGGTTTTAGAAGTGTCCTCGCATGCTATTGACCAACATCGTATATGGGGTATCAATTTTGCCGTTGGCGTTTTAACCAATATTGCCGATCACGAGCATTTGGACTACCACAAAACTTTTGAGAACTACAAAAATACTAAGATGAAATTTATTAACAGTTGCAAAATCAAAATCCTTCCTCAAAAATCACGCCGCTACGAAACTAAATTAGTAGGTGATTTTAATATGCAAAATATTGCATCTGCAGTGGCAGTTGCAAAAGCCATGAATATTGACGACAAGATAATTAAAACAGCAGTAGCTAATTTTGAGCCGCCCGCTGGCCGGTTAGAAGTTATTACCAGGAAACCTTTTACCGTAATTGTTGACTTTGCCCATACGCCACAGGCGTTTGAAAAGGTTTTGCCGGAAGTAAAAAAAATGGGTAAGCGGTTAATTCATGTTTTTGGCTGCACCGGCGACCGGGATAAAACCAAACGGCCGTTGATGGGGTCGATTGCCGCAAAATACGATGACGAAATAATTCTGACTCATGAAGATACGTACTCGGAAAACCCGGAAAAAATAATTGATGACATTCAATGTGGTATCTCACGTCATTCTGGCTTGTCCAGAATCTCTGACCGTCGTGAAGCCATCCACAAAGCTTTAATGCTGGCCAAACCGGGCGATGTTGTTTTGCTTACAGGAGTAGGGCATCAAAAATCACTAAACATTGCCGGCAAAGAAATTCCCTGGAGTGATCAAAAAGTTGTTTTGGAATTAAAGAAAACTCTATGAACGAACCGCATAGAAATAGTTTTGAAGATATTGAGAATCTTATTAGATTGGGTATCCAAAGGTCCGTTCCAACCGATAAAGAGTGGGTTCATTATGGAGATTTTTCTACACTAATTAATCTTGCAGGTCATTATGGTATTGAC
>CAYJLJ010000029.1:0-7448 GCA_964371135.1 uncultured Gammaproteobacteria bacterium
CCGCCAAAGACTGCGCGAACTGCGCTATGAACGGAATATTCCCGTAGTAACCCAAATGCAAAACGGAACCACAAAGCTGCAAAATGAAGAAAAACCGGAGGTAAAAGAGACCCCCGCTCCCGAACCGGCGTCTGCCGGACCGTCTTTTGACGAATTCGGCGACGATTTCGACATCCCCGCTTTTATGCGCAAAGGAAAGTAAAGTTGTATAATAGCCGAAAGCGTTGAAGCAGTTATCACTGCGGAGCTAACTGAAGAAAGGTTCTAGGGGCTAGTGACTAGGTTCTAGAACTGATTAGAACAGTAAAAATGAGAAGCAAACGAGGTGGTACCACGGCATTGTCCGTCCCTGTATACTAGAGAGGACGGATTTTTTTTATGGCTAAGAAAAAAGAAACCATTTACGCTTTTATTGACAGCCAGAACTTAAATCTTGGCGTGCAAAGCCAAGGCTGGAGGCTTGATTGGAGAAAATTTAACCAATATTTAAGAGATAAATATGGTGTTAAGAAGGCATATCTTTTTATTGGCCAGGTTGCTGGAAATGAAGCTTTATACGCATATTTACAGGAATCGGGATATATCCTCATTTTTAAACCAACCCTAATACGAATTGAAAATGGGAAAACCGTTGTCAAGGGTAACGTGGATGCGGAATTGGTACTTCACACTATGGTTCAGTTCAGTAATTATGATAAAGCAATTATTGTATCCGGAGACGGAGATTTCTATTGTTTGATAGAGTATTTAAGTCAGCAAGAAAAACTATTGCGTATTTTTGCGCCTAATAAATTTTATTCTCGGCTGCTTCACAAGTATAATGCTAATATTGTGAGAGTTGACTTACTTAGAAATTCACTAGCTTTCTCTAAACCAACAAAAAAGACCAAGATCAGCAATCGGTCGAAACCTTAAGCTGCTTAGCTTGGTCATCGTGATATCTTGATTATAACATATGAAGAAAAAAGGTCAAGTGAAATTTAAACCGGTTTCGAGTCAGGTTGATTTTGTTAAACAGGAGCACGACATGCTTCAGTGGTGGTATGAATCGGGCCTAGTGGAGAAATATCTTCACAAAAATGATAAGTCAGAGAAAAAATATCGCTTTCTTGATGGTCCGATCACGGCAAACAATCCGATGGGTGTCCAACATGGTCAGGGCCGGGCATTAAAAGACCTTTTTCAACGATTTAAAAACGCGCAAGGCTATAAACAACGATTCCAAAACGGTTTTGACTGTCAAGGGTTGTGGTTGGAAGTGCAAGAAGAGAAAGATTTGGGTTTAAACAGCAAGCGGGATATTGAAAAGTTTGGTATTGAGAAATTTTGCGTTCGGTGCCGTGAGCGGGTAAATAAATTTTCCGCAATCCAAACTGAACAATCCAAGCGTTTGGGAATGTTTATGGATTGGGACAATTCCTACTACACCATGTCCGAAACAAACAATCTGTATATTTGGTATTTCCTGAAAAAGTGTCACGAAAAAGGTTGGTTATATAAAGGAGTAGATTCAATGCCTTGGTGCCCGCGCTGTGGGACAGCGATTTCTAAGCATGAACTTTCTGATGACGGATATAAAACTGTTACTCATACATCGGTGTACGCGAAGTTTGCTTTAAAAAATCAGGAAAAAACCTTTTTGCTAATTTGGACAACAACCCCTTGGACATTGGCTGTCAACGTTGCCGTCGCGGTTAACCCGGTAAAGGATTACGTGAAGGTAAAACTGGAAAATGGAGAGCAATTAATTTTGGCTAAAAACAGACTTTCTGTTTTGACGGAAAAATATGAAGTAATAGACACGTTTTTAGGAGATTCGCTAGTTAAAGAGACATATTCCGGTCCATTTGATGAACTTGCCGCCCAAACGGGAGTAAAGCATGAAGTAATACCCTGGGAAGAGGTTTCTGATGAAGAAGGCAGTGGTTTGGTTCATATTGCCCCCGGCGCCGGGGAAGAAGATTTCCAGCTGGGAAAAAAATATAAATTGCCGGTTCTGGCTCCATTAGATGAATTTGGGATTTATGTTCCTGGTTATGAACCATTTAGCGGCAAATTCGCCTTGGATGTTAAAGAAGAGGTCTTTGAATCGCTTAAATCGAAGGGTCTGTTCTATAAAATAGAACCAATTACCCATTCATATCCGCATTGTTGGCGGTGCAAACATGAACTGGTTTTTCGAACGACTCACGAATGGTTTATTAGTGCCGGTGAAATCCGGCCACTAATGAAAAAAGCCACAAAGGACGCAACTTGGTTGCCAGACGCGGCCGAAAAACGAATGCAGGATTGGCTGACAAATATGGGTGATTGGCCCATTTCCCGGAGGCGTTATTGGGGTCTGGCGTTGCCATTTTATGAATGCACAAGCAACCAATGTAAAGAATTGACAGTAGTGGGATCAAAAGAAGAACTTCGCAAACTGGCTGTTGATCCGAAAATGGTCGATGAGTTGCCCGAACTGCATCGTCCCTGGATTGATGGGATAAAAATTAAATGTCCCAAATGTGGAACTCCGGCGGAAAGGGTTAAGGAGGTTGGGGATTGTTGGCTTGATGCCGGTATTGTGCCGTTTTCGACCATAAAATATCTTGAGGACCGTAAGTATTGGGAAGAATGGTTTTCCTTTGATTTTATAACCGAATACATGGGGCAAATTAAGCTGTGGTTTTACTCAACGCTGTTTATGGCGGTTGCTTTAGAAAATAAGGTTCCCTGGAAGCATGTCCTGGCTAGCGGTTATATTGTTGATGAAAAAGGGGAACCGATGCACAAGACCAAAGGAAATTATGTGCCGTTTGATGAAGCAGCAGAAAAAATGGGGGTGGATGTCATGCGCTGGGTCTATCTGTCCAGCAACCCTTATGAAAATATTAAGTTCGGCTATGGAATGGGTGATTTAGTAAGAAGACGTTTTCTTTTGCCATTGTGGAACGTTTACAGCTTTTTTGTAACATACGCGCTTTTAGACAATTGGGACGTTAAAGAGGTTAAAAGCAGTCATATATTGGACGAGTGGGTTTTGGCAAGGCTAAACCAAACAGTCAAGGATGTTACTTCAGCAATGGAAAAATATGATCCATACTTGCCGACACAACTGATAGAAAGTTTAGTTAGTGATCTGTCTACCTGGTATTTGCGTCGCAGCCGGGAGCGCAGAAATAATGATTTTTACGCCACAATGTATGAAGTTTTAGTAACTTTGTGCAAATTACTTGCTCCTTTTATGCCTTTTGTCACGGAAGAAATGTTTAAAAACTTAACGGGTAAAGAAAGTGTTCATTTGGAAAATTGGCCTAAAGTAGGGGCCATCGACGAAAAATTAATCAGTAGTATGAGCCTTTTAAGGAAAATGGTCGAGATTGTGCATGCTCAAAGGAAAGCTGCTGGTATAAGACTTAGGCAACCATTAGCTCGTGTAATAATTTATGGGGAAGCGGAGGGGATAAGGGGAGAGCTAGAAAAATTATTGTTGGATGAGCTAAATGTTAAAAAAGTAGAATACTCATTTGATCCTCACGCACCAATTGAAATAGAGTTAGATACCAGACTAACTCCGGAGCTGGAAGCGGAAGGCAAAGCCCGGGATTTGGTCCGCGAAATTCAGGACGCCAGAAAAGCGGCGGGGACAGCACTGGACGAGAAAGTAATAGTAATTTTGCTCGACTGGCCAAAAGAGTATACTGACTACATTTCCAAAGAAACATTAGCTACTAAACTGATCAAGGGTAATGAACTTAAGATCGAAAGGCTTTGACGGAATAATCGCGGTTTGCGCGCTTGTTTTGTGCGGTTTTGGCGTTGCCATTGTGGGCAGCGTGGCTTCGTCTCTGGTTGCTTCACAAATCATTTTTTACGCCGTCGGGATTCTTCTATTTTTTCTCTTTTCCCGGATTGACTACCGGATATTTGGAAACATCTGGAAACAAGTTTACGCAGTATCTTTGATACTATTAATAACTACCCTGCTTGTTGGCTTGGAAAGTCGGGGAGCGACGCGTTGGGTTTCGATTTTTGGTTTTCGCCTGCAATTTTCAGAGCTTTTAAAACCTTTTATTTTGACGTCTCTGGCCGTCTTCTTAACAGAAGGGAAAAATAGCTTCAAAAAATATTTGCTGGCGGCGGTTTTGGGGATTATTCCCATGCTTCTCATTTTTAAACAGCCGGATTTGGGCAGCGCCTTGGTTTATCTGGCGGGGTTCGGAACGATGATTTTTCTTTCAGGTATAAATTTAATGTATCTGATCCCGGTTGCAGCCGGGGGACTGGTTTTCCTGCCGATTTTCTGGCATTTTCTGGCTGATTACCAAAAAAACCGAATTTTCAGCTTTTTAAATCCGGCTTCTGATCCGCTGGGGATAAGCTATAACGCGATTCAGGCGACGATTGCGGTTGGCAGCGGACAGCTCTTTGGGCTTGGCCTGGGGCGGGGAACTCAATCCCAATTGCTATTTCTCCCGGAACACCACACGGATTTTGTGTTCGCTTCCCTGGCGGAGGAGCTGGGGTTTCTGGGGGCAGGAGTCTTAATTCTGGTTTATTTTCTCCTGATCTGGAGAATTTTTAAGATTAGTGAACATGCCCCTGATAAATTAGGCAAGATTTTAGCGGTGAGTTTGGCTATGATGCTTCTGGGCCAGATTTTTATAAATATTGGCATGAATATGGGCATCGTGCCGGTTACGGGTATTACCCTACCATTAGTGTCGTACGGGGGTTCCTCCATTTTGGCAACGTTTATTACCCTGGGAATAATAGAGAATATTGCGTCTGGCGCGTCTTTCGAGTAAAATCCATTTACTATGAATTTTGCAGTTGTTAAATTCGGCGGCAAACAGCATCTTGTGTCCCAGGGTTCACAAATTGAAGTGAACGGGAATTTGGGCAAAGCGGGGGACAAAATGAAGCTGGAAGAAATCCTTCTGGAAAGTGTTGACGGAAATATTAAGATTGGCACTCCCCTGGTGGAAAAAGCCGTTATTACTGCTGAAGTTGTTTCAGCCGGCAAAGGAGAAAAGATCCGTGTAGCTAAATTTAAGTCGAAAGTGCGATACCGCAAGGTAATGGGATTTCGGCCGTTAATAACTACTCTCAAAGTTCTTAGTCTGGGTGATGCAAAAGTATCTGATCATTCTGGGAAACAGCCCGCAGCTGGCAAAGGAAGAGCTAAAAAGCCTTCTAAAGTTTAACGAAATCCTCTTTCAGCCTCCGGTGCTGGTGATTGAGACTGAAGATTCTGTTCCTTTCGAGCGCCTGGGCGGAACGGTCAAGGTCGGAAAAGTTCTTGAGGAAGATGTCACGCCCTATCTTTTGGGTCTCAAAAGGACAAATATCGACTTCGGAATCAGCTCCTATGGTTTCAGCCTGCCCTACAGCGCTCTTAAAGAAATTAAACAGCAACTGATAAGCGCCGGGGTCAGGGCCAGATTTGTCGTGCCCAAACCCGGAGAAACGGAACTTTCCAGCGTGGTGGTTAAAAAGCAGAAACTGGAGGAATTTCTGGTGATTAAAAACGGAAAAGAGCTAATTACCGCCGTGACTATCCGGGTGCAGGACTTTGAAAGCTGGAACAAGCGGGATTATGGCCGGCCGGCGGTGGAGCCTCATATTGGGATGCTGCCGCCAAAAGTAGCCCGGCAAATGGTTAATTTAGGTTCTGGTGATCAGGTTCCAGGTTCTGGCATTTTGGATCCGTTTTGCGGAGTGGGTACTATTTTGATGGAAGCTTTCGAGGTGGGTATAAATGCTATTGGGGCGGATATTGACAATAGACAGATTCAGCGGACAAGGAAAAATTTAGAATGGCTTGGGGCAAAAGCAGAACTTTTTGTCGCGGACGCAAGAAAAATTTCTGAAAAAGTCAAAAACGTTGATGCTGTTGTTACAGAAGTTGATCTTGGGCCAAAACCGAATCTGAACGGTTTGTATCTGGAATGTTTTAAAGATTGGAAAAAGTTTGCCAAAAAAGTTGTTATTGCCTTGCCAAGCACAGAGGTGGTTGACAAAGTTGTAGCTATGGGATATATTCTTGAAAGTGGTCCATTCATATACGCCCGGCCACAGGCAAAAGTTAAGAGAAATATTTTAGTTTTCAAAAATGTCACACATTAAAGCCACCGCCACCACCAAGGGAAACCGCGATTCCAAGGCCAAAAGGCTGGGGATTAAGCTGTATGCCGGCGAGAAAGTTATTCCCGGAAATATTCTTGTCCGTCAAAAAGGAACCAAATTTAACCCGGGGCTGGGAGTCAAAATGGGCGGAGACTACACCATTTTTGCCGTGAAACCGGGCGTCGTGCAGTTTGGGCAAAAAAGAGGCGGGAAATATATTTCCGTTGTTTAAAGTTTATGGCTGACGAACAGATCACCCAATTGGACACCAATGTCCTACAACCCAATCCGCTGCAGCCCCGCGGTCTGATTACTCCTGAATCCCTGGTTGACCTGATTGATTCCATACGGGAACACGGCATTATGCAGCCGATCGTGGTGGCTGAAACGCCAGCGGGATATCAAATTATTGCCGGAGAACGCCGTTGGAGAGCCTCAAAAATCATTGGCTTAAGTCAGGTCCCCTGTATTATTAAGAAAACCACTCACCGGGGAATGCTGGAGTTGGCCATTGTGGAAAACGTCCAGCGGGTGGATCTTAACCCTTTGGAGCGGGCTCAGGGCTTTAAGAGAATGATGGATGAGTTTGGCTTGGGGACAGCGGAAATTGCCCAGAGAATCGGCAAATCCCAGGCTTATGTCAGCAATTCCCTGCGCCTCTTAACTTTGCCTGATGCTCTCAAAGACGCACTGCTTTCGGGGATTGTGACGGAAGGCCACATTCGGGCTTTGGCCGGAATTGAAGATCCCAATCAAATGATTGACGCTTTGCGCCAAATCCTTCGCGAAGGCGGCAGTGTCAGGCGGGCCGAAGAACTTTCAAGACAATATAAGGCCAAAGTCGGGGTTAAACCCGCCAGCGAAACAGAAAGAGTTCATAGCGACGAAATTACTTTGGTGGAAAAAAGATTAAGCGCCCGGCTCGGAGGCAAAGTCAAAGTGACTCAATCCATGCGTGAACTGCGCTTCACAATTTTTATTAAAGGAAATCTGGACAAAACTTCGGAACTGATGAGAAAGATTGATGGGGGACTGGAAAGAGAATTTCCCGTTTCGACTGAAGTTTATTCTGATGCGGCTCCGGAAGCAGTCTCCAGCGTATAAGTTACTCCCTGAATTCTTCCGAAACGGTCCACCGGCCAATAGCGGAAAAAAACCTTGCCAATAAATTCGCTTGGCAAAACCGGCCCAAAATCCCGTGAATCACTTGACTGCATGCGGTTATCTCCCATGACAAAATATTTTCCGGAAGGAACCAGCAGATCACGGTTATCGCTTAAATAGCTTTCCGGACCGGTATAGACCGTCGGATCAAGATAGGTAGACTCGTCTAGAAC
>CAYJLJ010000030.1:0-4099 GCA_964371135.1 uncultured Gammaproteobacteria bacterium
CGTATTTCTTTGAAAATAAGTGCTTTTATCTACAACTGTCTCTTGAGGGTTTTCTATTAAAGCATTGGGGCTAGTAACTTTAACTTTTTCTAACTGGTCAATCAACATTTCTGCATTTTCCGGAGTGACTGCTCCCTCGGTAGCTCTTCTCCGGTAATGAGCAGTGTAAATTTCTAATGAAGTTGGCAAAAGTATTTTAAGAGCGATTGCTGCAGGATCAACTTTTAATACTTCATCTGTGGCAAAATAGTCAACGCCCAAAGCTCCGCCAGTTACGATCCCGCCGCCAGAGATAACAATTATTCTTACTGCTTCACGAACCTGTTTTTCTACTTCCGGATTAGTTTCTCGGCTACCACTAATTGCTACCCATTTTTTAATTTCTGTATTCATGATTTTCAAAGTATTCTGTAACCGCTGGAAAAAGCGTTGGCATATATCCTGATAATTCTTTTTTGGAAATCCAAACTAAAGATTCAATATCATCATTATCCGAAGATTCTGCAGTAGTTTTTTCTGTGTCAACGGAGCAGTGATAATAGTATATTTTTTTGCCCGTGACTGGGTGTATTCTTTCGCCAATCAGTTTTACAATTTTAATTTCTAATCCGGTTTCTTCTTTTGCTTCTCTAATTACCGCTTTCTCCAATGGTTCACTTTCTTCAACACCACCGCCGGGAAAAACATATTCAATTCCGCCAAAATCTTTGATTTTTTCGGCTTTAACCCTACCAATCAAGATTTTTTCTTGATATTCAATAATGGCCATTACTTTATTCATATTTTTACTCCTAAATTTTTTAATTGTTTCACAAATTTCTCAAACCCTTCATAAAGAAAAATATTCATGCCCAGCTTTTTAGCTCCCTCAAGATTGGCGGGGTTATCATCTGCAAAAACAATCGTCTCTGCTGGAACGCCGGAGCGTTTGATTAATTCTTGAAAGATTGTTTCTGATGGTTTGCTTGCTCCAATTTCGTAAGAAAAAACGGCGGCGTCAAAATTGTCCAGAAAACCAAATTTTTGTTGCAATCCGTTTGGAAAATATACCCCATCAAGATCAAAAGTTATGGCTTGAATCATATTACATTACTACTATGTTACTAGGCTAAAGTCCTAACACAATTATATTATTCTCCCCAACTCTTTAATTGAAGGATTATTAACTAAAGCTTTTAATTATGGCAAATTCGCCATAATTAAAATTTGGAAATAACGGAAATTTTAACCCCTTCAACCAGAAGCTTTTTGTTTTTGGCCATATTACTTTGCTGTCATGTTACCACGTTAAAATGTGGAATGCGCAAGTTATATGATATCAAGACTTGGGTCGGCGTCAACTTTTTGCCACGGCACGATATTTTGATTGAAATAGGCCGCCGAAGCAATATAAGCGGCATTGTCAGTACAAAGCGCAAACGGCGGCGCGCTCGCCTGGGGAAGTTTTTCCCGTAGTCTTTTATTAGCAGCGACGCCTCCGGCTAATAAAATTGTTTTGACCTTGTATTTTTCAGCTGCCTGTAAAGTCTTTTTAGCTAAAACATCAGTTACTGCTTCCTGAAGTTCGTAGGCCAGGTGACTAGGTTCTAGGTTCTGGGTTCTAGCAAGGTTGGCAACGGCGGTTTTTAGACCGCTGAAACTAAAATCAAAACTTTTATCATTAATCATTGGCCGGGGCAGACTAGTGACTAGTGACTGGTGACTAGTGACTAGAGAAGCCGCGGCTTCAATGGCCGGTCCTCCGGGGTAACCCAGGTTTAGCAGCCGCGCGCATTTGTCAAAACATTCTCCGGCGGCATCATCCCGGGTCCCGCCAAGATATTTAAAATCGCCGTGGCCGCGCATCAAAATTAATTCACTGTGGCCGCCGCTAACCAGTAGAACCAGAGCCGGAAGAGTCGGGAGTGGGGAGTTCGGAGTAGTTTGTAGCCAATTTGCGTAAATATGGCCAACTAAATGGTTGACAGGAATAAGCGGTTTATTCCAGGTATAGGCGAGAGCTTTGGCGGTTTCAACTCCCACCAGTAGGCTGCCAATTAAACCCGGACCAACTGTAACCGCAATGGCGTCAACATCAGTAATAAGAGCCTCTTTTAATACGGGGATCATAGAAACAAGCTGTTCGCGGGCAGCTTTTTCCGGGATAATCCCGCCAAATTTAGCGTGCATGGCCTGGGAGCTGGCCACAATGTTAGAAATAATTTTAGTGCCATTCTCAACAACCGCCGCCGCTGTTTCATCACAGGAGGTTTCAATGCCAAGAATTTTCATAAGCGGATTTTACCACTAACTTTTTGTTCCCCTTAAAAATCTTGCCGGCCAGGGGATGTAGTTGGACCAGACAGTTTCATCAATAATGGGCTGTCCGAGACGGGTTACCAGCCGCTTGAAATAGACTTTAGCGCCGTAGTGCGCGGTGTCCACTTGCGTGACCACGCCCACCGGCCTGGTCGGATCGTCTTGGTAAACCGGCTCCGGCGGGGGAGCGGAAGAAACAATAATGGGACCCGTGATACTCACTACCCGGTTATCCGAAGTCCCGAACAAATCAAAAGTCAGTTTTTTGTTGGCCTCGTCAAAATTAGTTTGGATTAAAATC
Source organism: uncultured Gammaproteobacteria bacterium (assembly GCA_964371135.1). GTDB lineage: Bacteria > Patescibacteriota > Microgenomatia > JAMCZE01 > JAMCZE01 > JAMCRP01. Next base: position 2,600 of record CAYJLJ010000030.1, read on the forward strand.
CAGCCTCCGGTGTCATTTTTGAACTTCAGATCGGGTTTTGGGGGATAAACTGTCGCGTCCATGCCCGGCAGAAACCCGCCCTGCTCGTAAAAACCCACTCTGTAGGAGTGAGCTTCGCGTTCAATTACCGGCAGGCCGGCGTTTAGTACCGCCCGGTATAGTGTCGTTGAGACCTGGCAAACGCCGCCGCCGTCATCCAAAACCGTTTTCCCTTCTTTAATGGAATACGCTTTGGCAAAACCAAAGACGGCCGAAACCGTGCCGATGGCGGTGTCAAAAGAAAAAGTTTCGTTGGGGGCAATCAGGCTGCCGTTTATTTTGCTGGTACCCAAATTAATGTTGTAGACGCGGCCGGGAATGGAATCGTAAAAATAGGATTCGCCTCGTCCCAGAAGACTCTTAATCCCCAGATCATCAGCGGTCGAGGAGCTGACGGCAGGAAGAACGACTTTAGTTGGTAAGGCAGAAGAGTAGTAAGTAGTATGCAGTAAGTAGTAAGCGGGATCTCTTGCTGTTTCCAAAATAATTTTATTAATTTTTTCCCGGTCGATGGCAAGGCCGTTTTCGGACGGCCGAAACGCGGTGACCCGGCCTTTGAGGTCCGGCCCGGTGTTGGGAACGAAGTGATAAACAGCGTCAACAGGATCTTTTTCCACATTCGGGGCGAATTCATCGATTTTTTTATCCAGGATTTTGGCGTCGAAACTGACTTCGAACGGCAGATCAATTTGGCCCTGCCAGGCGGCAATAATCTGGAGGAAATTGTAATAGGGATTGGCCGTTTGGCGTCCCACGGAAAAAGCCCGTCTGGCCATTAATCCCGAATCGGGTTGAAGACTCAATTCTTTTCCGGTGGCGGAAATTGTGGCCTGAGGATTGGAAAATAAGTAACTTAAGTTGCTTAAGGAGCTTAGGTATCTTAAGTTTAATTCCTTTTCCAGTTCTTTTTGATTTTTTCCGGAAACCAGAACCCCGGCAACTTTGACGCCGGGATAGGTTTTATCTTTGAAAACGGCGGAAAAAATCAGATATAAAATCGCACTCAGGATCAGGGCGGTGAGTTCCGCTCCAAGCAGAAAAAAGAAGGCCGTCTTTAAAAAAGTTCTCATGTAGTAGATAATTGTAGCAAAGATGGACACAAAAAAGCTGCTGCTGGTTGCCGGGGGCATTTTTGCCCTTCTGATTGTGATTCTGGCGATTTTTCTGACGGTCTTTATGCGGGGTAGCGGCCCGGTGACTTTGACCTATTGGGGCCTTTGGGAGCCGGACGCCGTTTTTGAAACGGTTCTGGCTGATTATAAACGCCTTCATCCCAACGTCACCGTTAAATATGTTAAGCAATCGCCCTTAAATTACCGCGACCGCCTGATGACGGCTCTTTCAAGCTCAAGCGGCCCGGATATTGTCCGTCTGCACAACAGCTGGGTCCCGGTTTTAAAAACCAGTTTGGCTCCGATGCCGGCAGCAATATATTCACAGGCAGTTTTTAATTCTACTTTA
>CAYJLJ010000030.1:4109-5054 GCA_964371135.1 uncultured Gammaproteobacteria bacterium
CGGCACCTCTTTGGCCTTATGCCATTCCTTTGGAAGTTGACGATTTGGCAATGTATGTTAACGATGACATTTTCCGGGCCGGGGGCGTCAATGTCCCGGTGATTTGGGACGGAGAGGAAGGATTGATGTCTGTGGCCAGGAAACTCACGGTTCGGGACGCCAATGGCCGGATTAAAACCGCCGGAGCGGCCATGGGGACGGCTTCAAATGTGGATCATTGGCAGGACATAGTGGGACTGATGATGGCCCAGGCGGGGGACAATTTCAACGCTGAAGCTCTCAATTACTACAGCGCTTTTGCCACGTCGGAACGCATGTGGGATGAAACTCTGGATAATTCTACGCTCGCTTTTGCCAACGGCCAGGTGGGGATGTATTTTGGCCCCTCGTGGCGCTATTTTGACATTAAACAGATTAATCCGAATTTAAATTTCCACATTGCCCCGGTGCCCCAGCTGGCCGGTGGAGCCGTGGTTAACTACGCGTCGTTTTGGGCTGAGGGAGTGTCCAAAAACAGCCGCCAGCAAAAAGCGGCCTGGGAGTTTTTGAAATATCTTTCCGGTAAAGAGGTTTTAGCCAGGCTTTACGCGGCCGAAACGAATGTTCGGGGTTTTGGCGAGCCCTATTCCCGTGTAGACATGGCAGATTTGCTTACTACTGACCCCAACGTCGGCCCGTTTATTGCGGCCGCCCCGACGGCCAAAACGTGGTATCTGGCCTCGTTTACCGCGGACGGAGAAACGGGAATTAACACCCGCATCGGAAAATATTATGCCGACGCCATCAACTCCATGCTGCGGGGAAATAACGCTTCATCAGCTTTGCAAACAGTTTCTCAAGGAGTAGAGCAGGTGCTGGGACAGTATGGACTAACAAAATAGTACTATTTATCCGCTTCGGTTTTCCAGTATTTTAGTAATTCCTTAGCCACAAGAGCCGCAGAGG
>CAYJLJ010000030.1:5064-7410 GCA_964371135.1 uncultured Gammaproteobacteria bacterium
GTGCAGGGACAGTATGGAATCACCAAGTAAATTTGTCATTTCGAGCGAAGCGAAGCAATCTTCTTTAGCGAAAATTTTCTTGATTATGTGGTCTGGGTGAGGGATTTTAACATAAATGTCTAGTACCCTGCCAGAAAAAGAATGGAAACACGACATCAGTTGGAGTAGATGCGCGGATCTTTTCGAGCAAATATCTCCTTGGAACCCAAACACCAACCTCAATCAGGTGCTTGCCAATGTGGCGAGGCCAATTTATCAAGAAGCTGGCAAACAGGCTCAAATACTACAGGCAGATTCAATTAGTGGCGTGTGTGGAACCACTTTGAATGATTCCATTAATGGGTTAAATGAACTTTGCGGCGAAACAAACGCCTGGGATTTATATAATGAGCTAGATTTTTACTTCAAATCTCCAAATGGCGGGAGAATTCATTCCGGTTCGAAAAATCCAGATGAATTGGCGGCTAGAATTAACGAAGTACTTCAGGGGAGAGGAATGGAGGATAAAACAGCTCGCTTGCTGTGTCTGTGGTTTTCTCTTGCCGGTATCTATCAAGAGTTAAAATCTAAAAATATCGATGATCCGACTTTACTTGCACAGGTTCTTAGATTAAGAACACATCCTTTGGTGGGAGCGGTGGAGAGGGATTTCAGACTAAAGGTTCGTGAACTAAAACTTGACCCAAACATCCCATCGGTAAATGATTTTCTGGATGAAAGATGGGAGAGTTGCCAGGTTAGCGGGTTTCCGGCAGAAGCTACTGAAGATGATTTGGTTAGCTTCTTGCAATCAGTGAGAAATGACGCTCTTCGTATTGCGGCTGAACTTGATCCTAACCGGAGAAAAGAATTAAGCTTCCTTTCTGGGTTTCCTTCAGAATATGTATCTGAACGATTGATTTTGGCTATCAGAAATGGAGATTTTTCTCAGGTTAGCAGCCAGGACGTTGGAGACGTATATCTCTATTTAACGAATTTAGTTGATAGACAATCAATAATGCCAGACAGTGCTGGGACGATCGCGGATCGAAAATATTATGAAGACAGGGCAAAAAACATACTTCAACCAATAATAAGAAGATTCATGACGGAATATGCTTTTACTAATCCTACATTCATGAAAAGTAATTTATATGAAGGATTGTGCGCATCTGTAGAATTGGATGCCGTAACCCCGGAAATACCAGGGTTGGATGTAAATGGTCTAGCTAATAGAGCGCTAGAAATTCACAATAACAGAATGGAAACAGCTACCGGAGGAGAAGGTGACATGACTTATTCAGTAGATAGTAATGGCCCTGCCACTGTAGAAAGAGTTGCAGACAAGTATCCAGGAGGTATAGTTACTCGAAGAGAGATTAGATATGGTAGGGATTCGAGAGATATTAGAGCAACAGCTGTGGTTGTAGAATCGGTACCCAGACAGTTTGAAATGCCTTTATCAGTGAGATTTGCCAGGGAAAAATCTGTGTCAGGTGGGTATTGTGACTGGAAAATTGAGGCGAAAGTCGGTAGTCAAAGAACCACTTGGGAGAGTCTTATGGATAATCCTCAGAATCCGGACGTACAAGCATTACTTCAAAGATTTGGGCTTCAAGAACCAGACGCTTCACTGGAAGTTTAGCTGTTTTAGGTTAAAACTGTAAACTTTGGGACAATTTGTTCACTGTTAAAAGCGATCCAAACTTTGTGAGGTTTATCCCCTAGGATTGCTCCACCTTCATATGTTAGTCCGTCGAATCTGGCCTTTTGGAACAATTTTACGATTTCTGCCTTTGTTAAATTTCCAGATTTTTCCCCACTGATACCATTCGAAGTATATTTAATAGCGTTCCATGCTCCGGCTTCATGAAGTGTGGGTGCTACTTTTGTGAGGTAATCCCTAATTGTCATGGGTTCACCCTTGCCTGAAAATAAACGATGTGTTTCAAAACTTTGTTCCATTGCGGTAGCCAAAGCTTCTCCAGTTTTTTCTGAAATTGGGTCGTCTAAATCGAGTGGATTTTTAATGACTAAATAAGCGGGATAAATTGCCCCACCCAGTTTTTCCTCTTTGGTCCCATATTGGCTCGCGATTTCTGGGTCTTCTGTAAAGTAAAAACCTGGACCATATAAGGCTTCCGCGTCCAAGTGTTCACTGTCAAAATTAGAGTATCCTGGCTGCATTGTTCCATGATAGACAAGTCTGGGATGCCCATCGTTATCAACAACTTTGGTTAATTTCAGTTCTTCAAGTTGTGATTCTCTTATTGCGATTTGGGCACTTTCTGTTGCTTGAAGGTTGGCCATAATTATTTATCCGCTTCGGTTTTCCAGTATTTTAGTAATTCCTTAGCCACAAGAGCC
>CAYJLJ010000031.1:0-2399 GCA_964371135.1 uncultured Gammaproteobacteria bacterium
ATCTTAAAGGGGTTAAGCGACTCGATCTTAGCTAAGGCACCAGAGAAGGTAATATTGGATTCGTCTTTTGACTACCTTAGTGAGGAAGATCCCCTTGTGCCAAGCGATTTCATATTTGTCTTTGGCTCTAGACAATTAGACAGAGCAAGGAAAGCAGCGGAGCTTTATAAAAGGGGTATTGCCTCAAGAATCTATTGTGCGGGTAGCCATCCAATTGAAGACTCGGCCAGAGCCCATGAAGGGCAAACCTTTAAGAATTTTTTAGTTAGCGAGTGTGGTCTCCCAGAGAATCAAATCATCGCGGACCCAAACGAAAACTCAATGAGCATGGTTGATAACGTCAGAGGGTTTCTCAATTACCTTGATAATACTAAGACAAACCTAAACTCTGTCACTATGATTATTACAGCTCATAATCTCCGTCGAGGCTGGGCCATATTCAACAAATTTACAGATAAGGTTTTAATTCGTCGTTGCAGTTCGGGACATCGAACAGATGTTGAAAGAGGGGACTGGTTCAAATCGGCGGTGGGGATTAGATTAATTTATGAAGAATATGAGAAAATTAAGGCGCAGCGAATAACCAACGTTTCTTGATATGAAAGTTGCGGTGCTTGGTTTAGGAGTTGATACCGAAGATGTTATCCCCTACTTAAAAAACAGGGGAGACGAAGTAACGATTTTTGACGAGAAAAATGGTGACAAATTTGATAATTTAGACAAATTTGATTTGATTGTCAGAAGCCCCGGGGTGTACCGGTACAGAAAAGAATTGAAAGATTTAAAAAATGTTACGTCAAAAACAAAACTATTTTTCGATGTTTGCCCCGCAAAAATAATTGGCGTCACGGGGACAAAAGGAAAAGGGACCACGGCCACACTAATCTATGAAATTTTGAAAGCGGCGGGGAAAAAAGTTTTTCTTGGGGGGAATATTGGAATGGGGATTATGGGGGAATTAAGGGATATGAAAGAAGACGACTGGGTAGTTTTGGAATTGTCCAGCTTTCAGTTGATTGATCTTCATAAATCACCCCATATTGCCGTGGTTTTGATGGTCACCCAGGAACATCAGGACTGGCACCAGAACACCCAGGAATATATTGAGGCCAAAAAAAATATCGTCTCGCATCAGAATCCAACTGACTACGCCGTAGTTAATAAAGACTATCCAAATTCCAGAGAAATCGGTGAGGCGGCGGCTGGCAAAGTGGAATGGGTAAGCAATAATGCCCTGAAAAATATGGCTGATGATGAAATCGGACTACGCGGAGTTCACAATCGCGAGAATGTCGTCGCGGCGGTTACTGTAGCCAAACTGGCGGGAGTTGAAGAACAAACAATGAGAAAAGTTATTAAAGAATTTAAAGGGCTGGAGCATCGGTTGGAAGAAGTGGCGACGGTAAACGGGGTGGCTTATTATAACGACTCTTTTTCCACCACTCCGGAAACAGCCATTGCCGCCATTAAAGCTTTTAAGGAACCGGAAATAATTATTTTGGGCGGCAGCAGCAAAAATTCAGATTTTTCAGAGCTGGCGGAAACCATTAAAAAAGCCACAAATATTAAACAAGTTATTCTTATTGGGACGGAAGGCGAAAGACTTCATAAGTTACTTGAGAAACTTAAGTATCTTAAGATACTTAGGGGCGCAAATATGGAAAAAATCGTCAAAACAGCGTATAATATAGCCACATCTGGTGATGTAGTTCTCTTGTCCCCTGCCTGTGCGAGCTTCGATATGTTTAAAAACTACAAAGATCGAGGCCAACAGTTCAAAGAACAGGTCGCCAGGTTGAAAAATGAAAAATAAGATAACCAGGGTTCACTTCATGGGAATTGGGGGGTCCGGGGCCAGTTCCGTCGCGCGTATCGCCAAGGAATTTGGTTTTGAAGTTTCGGGCTGCGATCTGGAAGAAAGCTCCATCACCTATCGTTTGCGCAAAGAAGGGGTTCCGGTAACCCTAGGCCACGATGCCTCTCATCTTAAAAATATCGATCTGCTGGTTCACACTCCGGCGGTTTTCTATCAAAATCTGACCCATCCCGAATACACGAAAGCCAAAGATAAAAAAATCGCTTTAACCTGGGAAGAGTTCATGGCAAAACACTTGCAGAAAGGCAAATATAATATCGCCGTGGCCGGAACCCATGGAAAAGGCACCACGACGGCCATGATCTGCAGAGTTATGGAAACAGCCGGGTTAGATCCAACTTGTGAGGTAGGGGCAAACCTGCTTGATTGGGGAAAAGCAAATCATCGTGTTGGTAAAAGTAAGTATTTTGTGTGTGAAGCAGACGAATTTAGGGATAAGTTTTTGCTGTATAAACCGGATTTGGCCGTAATCACCTCCATCGAAATGGACCACCCGGATATTTATGCTAATGTGGAGGAGGTC
>CAYJLJ010000031.1:2409-7165 GCA_964371135.1 uncultured Gammaproteobacteria bacterium
CAACCCGAATATTTCAAAGACTTTAATCAGATTTTGGAATCCTTTGTTAAGTTTGTTTCAAAAGTGGAAATTCTCGTGATTAACGGTGAGGATGAAGTGTGCAATAAGTTGCTTAAGAGACTTAAGACGCTTAAGAATCTTAGGTTAAAGATTATTAAATACAAGAAATTGACAAAGGGCCAGGCGAAGTTGAAATTTCCGGGAGAACACGTCCGGTCGGATGCGGCCGCGGCCTGGGCGGTGGCCAAGGCATTGGGAATTAAAGATAAGGAAATTAAAAAAGGTCTGGAAGCGTTTGGGGGACTGGAAAGAAGGTTTGAGTTTCGCGGAGAAGTTGAAGGGGTCAGAATTTATGATGATTATGCCCATCATCCCACGGCAGTGGCGGTCAACATCGCGGCGATGCGCGAGCTATTCCCCCGAAAAAAAGTCTGGGCCGTTTTTCAGCCCCACATGCACTCCCGGCTGGAAAAGCTTTTTGAAGAGTTCAAAAAGGCATTAGCGAAAGCTGACAAGGTTGTTGTAACGGATGTCTATACCCGCCGGGAAAGCGGCGTGACAAAGCCGTCGGGAAAAGATTTGGCGCTTGCTATTGGCGGACCAAAAGCAACTTACGTCGGTGGTGAACTAATTAACGTAGCCAACTTTCTCGCCCGCAACATCTCCAAAAACGACGTCCTTCTCATCATGGGCGCGGGGGATGTGTATCAAGTCTCCGATTTACTTCTTCAGGCTAAATAATATTCACTTCCGGTTCCAGGTCGATGTTATAAGCTTCCCTTACATCTGATTGCATTTGGCGGGTAAAGTCTAATATTTCCTGACCGGTGGCACCGCCATAATTGACTACCACCAGTGCGTGTTTTTCATAGGTTCCGACGTTGCCGATTCTTTTGCCTTTCCAGCCGCATTTTTCCAGAAGCCATCCGGCGGGGATTTTGAATGAATCGGGCCCCACTTCGCCCCTTCGACTTTGCTCAGGGCTACGCGGGGTAAAAAAATTAGGGAGATTAGGAAAGTCCCTTTTTAGGCTATCAAGTTTTTCTTGAGAGACGAACGGGTTTTTGAAAAAACTGCCGGCCGTTCCCAAAGTTTTCCAATCGGGTAGTTTTGACTGGCGAATGGCCGTGGTTTCCTCGGCAACTTTTTTGGAATTTAGATCACGGGATAACTGAATTTTGACCGACTCCACAAAATAGTCTTTCCGACCATTTTTGAAAGCACTGCCGCGGTAGCAAAATTCGCAGTCTTTTTTTTGAAAAACTTCTCCGTTGGCTTTGGCGCTGACAAAAACATTTTCAAAAGTTTGGCCGTAAGCCCCGATGTTTCCCACCGCCGCCCCTCCGACTGTTCCCGGAATAAAGGCCAATTTTTCCAGTCCTGACCAACTGTTTTCTACCGACCAGTTGACCAGGTCAATCCAGTTTTCCCCGGAAGCAATTTCAAAAGTATCTTCTCCAATTTGAGTTTTCCCGCAGAGATTATTTTTAATCACCAGACCATCAAAGTCCTTTGTAAAAAGAACATTGGCCCCTTCACCAAGAATCAACCTTTTCTCTTTTGGGAGATCCTGAAGATCGGAAATGTCATTGAGCTCGAGGAAATATTTTGCCTTGGCAGGCACTCTAAAAGTGTTATAAGGAAGAAGGTCGACGTTAGTTTGTACTTTCGCCATCAATTCATTATATAATAGTTAACGCTTAATGACTAAGTACACCATTTCCGGCGGGACGCCGCTTCATGGCGAGGTTCAAATCCACGGGGCCAAAAATGCCGGGTTTAAGGCCCTGATTGCCTCTCTGCTGTGCGATACTTCAAGCAAAATTGCCAACCTTAGTCATATTGGGGACATCGAAACGACAATAGATGTTATCCGTTGTTTGGGTGGAAAAGTAATTGATCTGGGTAACCGCACGTTAGAAATTGACCCCTCCGGGCTAAATTCTTTTGATGCTCCCACAAGTTGTGGACCAAAATCCCGGGCGGGGGCAATGTTTGTTGGTCCCTTATTAGCCAAATTTGGCAAAGCAATTCTTCCCGTTCCCGGAGGAGACAAAATCGGGATCAGGCCGATTGACCGGCATTTGGCCGGGCTTGAAGCCCTGGGAGCAAAAGTGGAGCTGATAGATGGGGTGTTTGTGGTCACGGCACCGGACGGGCTTAAAGGCACAAATTTCCGCTTTCCAAAAAACACCCATACCGGAACGGAAACGCTGATTATGGCGGCGGTTAAGGCCTCGGGCCGGACGGTTTTGGAAAATGCCGCGGCGGAACCGGAAGTTGACAATTTAATTGCCTTTCTTAATTCTGCCGGGGCAAAGATTATCAGAACAGCGCCGCGAACTATTGTGATTGACGGCGTCAGTAAGCTGCACGGCACAACCCACAAAGTGATGACCGACCGCAATGCCGTGGTGACTTTTGCCTGCGCTGCGCTGGCCACAAAAGGGGATGTTTTTATTAAAGGGGCTGACCCCAAAGTTTTGGGAGCGTTCCTCGATAAAATCAGGGAAATTGGGGGAGCCGTGGAAGTCAAGGACAATGGAATTAATTTTAAATGGGAAAAGCCGCTGAAAGCGGCGGATGTGGTGGCCGCGCCCTGTCCGGCATTCATGACTGACTGGCAGGCAGTTTGGGCAACTTTAATGACTCAGGCTCAGGGAATATCAACCATAACAGAAACTATTTTTGAGAACCGCTTTGGCTATGTTCCGCTTCTGGTTTCTATGGGAGCAAAAATAAAAATGTTTAATCCTGAAGTGCCTGACCCGGAAAACTTTTATAATTTTAATCTGGCTGATGATAAGGCAGGAAATCTTCATGCCTTGAAAATCACCGGGCCGACGGCCCTTTCGGGAAGGCAAGTTGAGGTAAATGATGTCCGCATGGGGGCAACAATGATTTTGGCGGGCCTGGTGGCGTCGGGCAAAACAACCATCATTGACAGTCATGACCAGGTTTCCCGCGGCTATGAAACCCTGGCGGAAAGTCTGATCTCTCTGGGGGCTGCGATTGAAATTACCCATGAGGATGATGTAGCATACAAACACCTATGGGACCACTTTTAGGCATTCTTCTTCTGTCCTTTTTTATCACCGCGGTTCTTTTGGTCCCGTTTATCGATTTTCTCTTTAAAATCCATTTAAAAAGCGTTGAAGGGACCAAAAAAGTTGATACTCAGGGAAAAGCGGCTTCAATTACCAGTCAGCTGTTGGCCTACAAAAAACCGATGCCGATTGGCGGCGGAGTGCTGGTCGTTCTAATTACTGCTGTTTTGTCTCTTTGGTCCTTCGGGATGCTGCAAATCCGGGCGAATATAGCCGAGCTTGTGGTTCTCCTTTTCTCCATGATTTCTTTTACCCTGCTGGGTTTATATGATGATTTTCGGAAAAATTTCCATGTCGAACAGACCGGTTTTTTTGGATTGCGCTGGCGGCACAAGCTGATTATTCAGGTTATTCTGGGGCTGATTATCGGGGCTTATTTCTGGCTGGTTTTGGGATATGACTTTCTTAATATTCACTGGTTTGGAATGCTGAATATGGGAGTTTTGTTTATCCCCATGGCGGCCTTTGTGATTGTTTCTTTTGCCAACGCTTTTAATATTACTGATGGGTTGGACGGGCTTTCTTCCGGTGTTCTTCTGGTTTGTTTGACCGCGTTTCTCGTTTTGTCATACGAACTTCTTCACCCGGCCATGGCTTTGTTTATCGCCGTCTGGATCGGCTCCATGCTGGCCTTCTTATATTTCAATGTTTTTCCGGCAAGGATTGGGATGGGAGACAGCGGGTCATTGGCTTTCGGAGCGACACTGGCAGTGGTCGGCCTTTTGACCGGAAAAGTCCTTGCTTTGGCCGTTATCGGCGGCGTCTTTGTTTTTGAGGTTTCAAGCTCTTTGATTCAGATGGTTTCAAAGCATTATTTTGGGAAGAAAGCTTTTACGGTTGCTCCTCTTCATCTTTGGTTTATGTATCGGGGTTGGGAAGAGCCAAAGGTGGTTATGCGGTTTTGGCTTGCGGCCATCCTCTTTGCAATATTTGGCTTATGGCTCGGAGTCATCAAGTAGCGGCGGGTTTTCAAAAGATTCTTCTGGTCATTTTTTTTCTTTTGGCCTTCGGACTTTTGATGGTCTATGACGCCTCCTCTGTCACCGGCGCCCAGACTTTTAACGATAAATATTATTTTCTGAAAGAACAGGTGAAATGGATTGTGGTGGGGCTTCTTCTGGGTGGGTTTACCTATTTTTTTGATTACCGGCAGTTAAAGAAACTGGCCTTGCCGGCCCTGGCGGGGTCATTGGTACTTTTGGCCGCAGTTTTCCTGCCGGGGATTGGGGTCAGGGCTTACGGCGCTTCCCGCTGGATTAATCTTGGCTTTACTGTTTTGCAGCCTTCAGAGCTGGCGAAATTGTCGCTAATTATCTATTTATCCGCGTGGTTAACCACAAGGGAAAGAGGCAGGCTGCCGGCGTTTCTTCTGCTGATCGGGTTTCTGGTCGGATTAATCATTCTGCAGCCGGATATGGGAACGGCCATTGTTTTATTTTTGACCGCGATGACTCTCTATTTTCTTTCAGACAATGAATTACTGGGACTAATTTTTATGATGCCTTTAATTATTTTGGGAGGAGTTGGTCTGGCGGTTAAGTCGCCGTACCGGCTTAAAAGACTGCTGACATTTTTTGATCCGGACACTGATCCCTTGGGGGCGTCATATCACATCCGCCAAGCCCTGATCGCGTTGGGCAGCGGGGGAG
>CAYJLJ010000032.1:0-7152 GCA_964371135.1 uncultured Gammaproteobacteria bacterium
TCCCAGCCCTTTTTGGAAAGTCCATAAAAATACTACCCCCGCCAGACCAACCATATATCCGGCAAAAGAAATTCTCGAGGCTGTCAGAATCAGAAGCCAGAATCCCCCGGCCAGAAGCAAACCGACGCCAAGTTTGGCAAAAATATTTTTAAGCCCAAAGAGGAAGCTCCAGCAAAGAGTCAGGGCAATCACAAGATAGCCGGCCAGGTCATAATGTCCGCCGAAAGTTGAAAGAACCCGGGCATGTTCAGTCAAATAGAGCCACCAGCCCTTGGAGAACTCCCGGTTCATTGTCGAAAATGCCGGCCAGTAGAGATATTTTTGACCATAACCATAGATGATCACACCCAACAAGGTTAAGAAAAACAGCCAGACATAGATTTTGAGAGCTTTTACAGATCTTATTGAGGTAAAGAAGATAAAAAACAGGGAAAAATATTCCGCCCGGCGCAGCCAGTGAAGAAACGTTTTCGCCATGTGCAGATATTCCATCGGGACAGTCTGGATAATAAAGATCGAAGTAACCACGGAAAGCAGACCGATTACCAGATAGCCTATCAGGCCAATTGAAGCAGCATTAAAAACCAGCTTGATCTTGCGCCTCAGCAGCCAGATTAAAAAAATTACGATAGTTGCCGCCACAAAAAAATCCTCCAGGCGAACCCGGACGTTGTAGCCATAAAGAACGTCAAACAGCGGCCACTTTGGATAAAGCGGAATAAAAACCAGCAAAAACCCGGCCAGAACCTGGAGAATATTGTTGTCTAGCCAACCAATTATTCTTTTTATTGCCATTGACATTTTCGTTTTTTAGTGTTAAACTCCACTCATAAAACATGAGGCGGCGATGTTCGTAATCTCCGTCTTATTTTTTTGCCTCAAACTCAATTGTACCTCTTAAAACACGCATGTCGTTGAATTGTATCCCCTTCAAAATTTTAAGCTCCTTTGCTGTTCGAGAGGCATTGGCAAATATTAGCACGGTCTTACCTTTCTCAAGAAAGTATTTTATCAGAATTTCGAAGTCTCCATCACCAGTAAAAAATATCGCCCGCTTAAACTTCGTCAGCTCCTTCATGGCATAAAAAGTCAGGTCAACATCACAATTCGCTTTCCTGACTTTTTTACCGTCTAATTGAGAGTAAATCTTAACGGGCTTTAAGACTAAATCGTAGCCAATTCTTGCCAGCAATTCGTAAAATTTACCTTGTTTGGTATTGTTTTTTTCAACTCCGGCAAAGTAATAAACTATCTCGCTTTCATAACGTTTCTTCAAATATGAATATAATTTCCTAAAATCCACCCTCCATCCCTCATCTTTGGTTCCATAAATGATATTTGAAGCGTCAATAAAAGTATAAGTTTTCACTGAAATAGCCTTGCTCTCCCTAATTTGTAGTGTAAATCCTTATTTTTTCGCTCTCCTATTTTAGTTGCCGGTATGCCGCCAACAATAGTAAATTCCGGCACATCCTTAGTTACCACCGCTCCGGCTCCTACTACCGCTCCTCTGCCTACTTTTACCCCGGGCAGAATTATTACTCTTGGCCCAATGAAAACATAATCCCCAATCTCCACACTCTCCTGGGTAACTTCAAAATCCTGCGAGGCCAGATTATGCTCGGAGTTATATACCATTACATACGAAGCGATATCCACATGATTACCTATTACAAGCTTGGCCCGGCCGTCCAAAAAGACGTGGTCACCAATAATCGTATCTTCTCCAATAGCAATATTTTTTGGTTGAAAAAACCTTGCCCAGGTATGAATTGTACTGCCTTTGCCAATTTTCATCCCGGCTAGTTCATAGAAAAAATGGCGGGTAAATTTACAGGGAATTTCTCCAATGAAATTGAGCACCATTAATTCAAAGTCAAGCCAATAGTTATAGAAGCGCGTCACAATTTTGGGCCACGCCTGACTCAAACTTAAGCTCTTGCCGTATTTATCTTTAAACATTTTTCAGCACTTCCAGCGTCTGCTCCGCCGTTGTCTTCCAATTATACCTTTTTACTAATTCCAATCCCAATTTGGTTTTGCTTTTGTCTACGGTTTCCAGGGCAATCCTAATCGAATCCACATTGTAGGGATCATCTATATAAAAGGCCGCGTCACCGCAGATCTCCGGCAGGGATGACACCTGGGATACAATAACCGGCGTTCCCACCGCCATCGCCTCAATCGCCGGAATTCCAAACCCCTCATAAAGACTAGGCAAAACAAACGCTTTTGCCCCTTTCATCAGTCCCGGGATTTCCTCATTGGAAACATAACCCGTAAATTTGACCCTATTTCCTAATCCTAATTGTTCAACTTTTTTAAATACCCCCTGATTCATCCAACCTCCCCGCCCTTCCCTGATCATGCCCGCTATCAGTAACATAATATCTTTATCTTTTAGCAACGCAAAGGCCTCTATTAGCCTTAATAAGTTCTTTCTCGGCTGCAATGTCCCAACAAACAGCAAATATTTTTGTGTGCCAAATGTCAACGATCGTGAAACCTTGGTACGTTCGTTAAATCTGTCCACGTCATAGCCAGGATAGGTGACGACCACTTTTTCTTCCGGGATACGATATAGTTCACAAATATCCTTTTTACTGGAATTGGAAATAGTTAAAATCTTTTTTGCCTGACGGGCCGAATATCTTGTCCAGTATTTCAGTTGGTATAGATCTCCAGGCCTAAAATACTGGGGAAACTTTTCAAAAGCCAAATCCATGATGGAAATAACCGAAGGACAAGGAACATACAAAGGTGTGTAGTGAGTTGGAGTAAACAGCACGTCCGGCGGATTTTGCAGAATTTTTTTTTGCAGTCCGGTTAAGGTCCAAAGCTTTCCCGGTCCAAACACTTCATAGGATAACTCCGGCATACCCGAAAGCGGCGGGCTCTCCAAATATATTTGGAATTTGATATTTGGAGTTTGGAATTTGGAGAACTCCCGCAGGAGTTCGAACGCATATTGCCCGACCCCGACGCGGGTTTTAACATTTGCCTCATTGCCGTTAATGCCTATTGTCATTCTTGTTTATTTTTCCAAGCGGTAAATATTTTCCCCGGCCACCTGCCACGACGCCGTGACCTTATTTGGTGAAAAGCTGGATATTTCATAGGTAGAAGTCTTCATAATTACTTCGGGTATGTCATAAGTTATAACATATAAAACCTCCGCCTTGGGATACTCTTCCACCCCTAAAGGCCTGGTTCCGGCTAAATCCAGGAAATACCTGTAGGCAGTAGCCCGGGTGTTACCGTCAACAAACGAGGCCACATTAAATGGCCGATTGTCCATGGCTTGATTGTCAGCAATTATTCGGCTAATTTGGGAGATGACAGTCATATTCCGCGCTACTTCTTTTGGAGAAAAGAACAGCCAATACAGGGTCAGGCCGAAACTAAGAATAATTACTGGCACACTCATCGCTTTTGGCCACCATTTCATCCGGTAAGCAATAATCGGGATAAACCAGAATATATAGTGGGGCTGAAATCCATTAGTCCCCGGTTGACCGCTAAAAAGGAGATTCCAATAGCTGCTGACATAGAGAAAGTGGTTTTTAAGATCAAATAAAATCATCGGCGACAGCCCCAGGACTATTCCCGAGAGCAACATAATTAGCGACTGACGATGAAAACCGGAACGGTTCCTAAACCAAAGAAAAAAAGGAACCAGCATCAGGACTCCGGCAGTGGTGTGCAGCTGAACAGCCAAAGCAGCAAAGAAACCGGCCAGGAAATATCGCTTTCGGGTAAGAGCCAGAAGAAAGGCCGCGGAAAAAAGAAATATTCCGTTCGGATACCAATCATAACGGTTATATATTACCGCCGTTACAAACACGGCATAAAAAGCGGCCGAAATCAGGCTGGAATTAATCAGATATATCAATAGAACAGTTAAACCACCCAGGAGCGCTGTCCAGATATAGGGACCAAGCGGATCAAAATTGGAAGCCAGAAGAGCCGGAGCCATGAGGTAATAATGAATCGGGCCGTAATAAATCACCTTTCCGGCAATATGATCCTCTGCCCCCAAAAAAATGGGTTTCCTGACTGTCAACAATTGTCTTTCCTTAATCAGGTTTGAGGCTTCGTCATGATTAAACGGTTCAAGATCTCCAATCCGGTATAACCGAAGAAAAAGACCGACGCTGATAATAATTAGTAGTAAAAATATTTTTTTGGACATACACTAAAATTTCCCGATCGGTCCGGTATTCTTCAAAATTATCCAATGGGTTCGGGACAAAAATTCCAATCCGGCAACTGTCAGCCAAAGATAAACCGGAAGAGTAATTGCCCGCAGCCACCCAACACTAATTACTTCCCCGGCAAGAAGCGCGGGACTAAACAGGGCCATCGTCAAATAATAGGCAGACATATGCATTGGCAAAAAAAAGAAAGGCAAAGCAGCCGCTCCAAACCAAACTCCGGCTAAGAGGAAAATTTTCATCCGCGTCCCCTCCCGGAAAAAATAATGACCAATAGCCACGGCTATCAGGATTAAAAAAACCAGAAACAGTCCCGGAATTAACGGATCCGCGCTGAAGCGCACCCCCTCAGGTAAATTAAACGCCCTTAAGAAATACCACCTCGCTGTTGCCAGCACCTGACTATTAAAAGAATAGCTATAATCCGAAACTTGGGGCATACCAATCAGTTTTAACTTCGCAAAAAAATACAACCCGGCCAGAGCAAAACTGCCGATTAACCGCTTTGGCCGGAAACCAAAATACCAGCTCAGGGCCAGAAAAATAAACGGCAAAGTTAAAGCCAGTTCGTTGGACAGAATTGCTATGGCCAAAGTCAATAAGGTTAAGGCCGCCGCCGCCTTCCCTGACCGAAGATACAAATAGGAGGCCGCAAAAAAGAATAAGGCCCCGATACTGAAATAGGAAGTTGCTATCCAGTAAAAATTCCCAAAAAGAGACACATTTAAAGCATAAATAAAAGTCCCGGTCATGGCTTTACCCCCGTCCTTAAGAATTTTTTTAAGGAGCGCATATATAAAAAATATTGTCAAACAGTAAGCCGCAAATTCCACCAGATGATAACCAACGGGATTTAAACCAAAGAAGTTTTGCGAGAGACCATAAAAGAGTTGAATCGTTACCGGCCGGTAATGGTTCACACCGGGAACTGTTGCGAGCCAATCACCGGAGTTTGCCATATCCATAGCAATCCGGTCATCCTGAAAAAAACGGGAGCTGAAAGAATTCCGGTAAACAAAGGCTGACAGGAGAATTATTCCTCCAAGCAAACACAATTCCCACCGGTTAAGCAAATTCTTCATAAACTTTTTTTGTTTCCAGGGTAGTCTTTTCCCAGGAAAATTTTCCCGCTTGTTGACGGCCCGCGTCAATTAATTTCTTTTTTTCGTCAGGGTCCATTTCCAATATTTTTTCTATCTTATTTTTTATATCCTCTATATTTTCCGGGTCAACATAGACAGCCGCGTCTCCCCCAACCTCCGGCATGCTGGAAACATTGCTGGTAACTACCGGACAGCCACAGGCCATTGCCTCCAAAACCGGCAGCCCGAAACCTTCATAAAAACTGGGGTAAACAAAACATAAGGCGTTCGAGTAAAGCTCTACCAGTTTTTCTTGAGAAACTGCTCCAAGTCCTGACGGCCCAACAACTTTTAAGTCAACTCCTTTTAACTTCAGGAGATTAAAAGCACTTATCAGACTTTCAATATTTTTTCTGGAGCCGGGAGCACCCATCCCTAAAATATAAGCTTGTGTTTCTTTTTTAGCAGACCTAAATACCGGGTCCGCCGCTTCGTAAATTACCCGGATTTTTTCTTCAGGAATTTTAAGGATCTCGATAATATCTTTTTTTGTTGACTGCGATACAGCAATAATCAAGTCGCATTCTTTCTTCACCCATTCCAGTCGTCTTTTTTGGGCCGCGATAATTTTCGGATGTGAAGACTGCGGATATTTATAAACTACCAGGTCATGAATAGTCGTAACTCTTTTAGCTTTAGATGGCGGTTGTGTCCAGTCTGAAGAATGAAAAACATCAACGTTGCCAATCAAATTTTCTACAGGAAAAATATGCATTTGATTCCATAATATTTCTAAGATGGTCGGAGGAATCGGATATACTTTCGTCTGGGGAAAAACCTTGAATTCGTTTTGCCGACGCAGACTTGTTCCCAGCAAAGAATAGTTGCCACCCATTTTGAGAAGGTTTTCAACAAGATTTTTTGTATAAACAGCTACTCCCGTCCCGGGAAAAGCCATTTGGCTGATGTCTATTCCGACTTTCATAGTGAATACTTCCAGATTAACAAATTATTAAAACTTTTTTCTTCTGTCTTTACATACCCTTCAGCTTCCATCTGTTGTTTCTGCAAATCTTGTGGATCAAAAATTTCCTGGACATAGCGGAACAAATAAGCTGTTTTTCCGTTAGCGTTAAGATCGACATTATAATATTCCAGCGGCGCCGACTGGGCCATATTTGGCATAACTATTTTTCCCGGATCCTGTTTCACATACAGCGCAGCCCCCCGCCAATCCTCACGCCAAAACCTTGGGTTCAAATCAAAATAAGCCAAACTTAAAATGCTGACCAGGACGACAAAAATCGTGGCTTTTTTACTGCCCGCCGAAAGTAAACAAAAAGCCGGCAAAACAAACAAAAACCGGAAATATGTAAAAATCGGAATTTTAATTGAAATTAGCGCAGCGAGAAACAATGGGACTATTAGCCATAACCAATACTTGAGCTCCCGGCTCTTTAAAAGAATAAAGGCGTAAACCGCCCCCACAATATAAACCAGAGTGTCCGGCACGCTGATTCTCCCAAAAACAAACTTCACCGGCACCAACAAGAAATTCTTTAAGTTTGTCCGGCCAAGAAGATCTCCCCAGGAAGATGAAGAGACACCGATCCCACCGCTGATCTGCGCCAAAAAAGACGGGATCCAGGGGAAAAATAAAACTACCGGGGCCAGAAGGATTTTTCTGTTTTTTGTCAGGAGAAAATATACCGGCAGCATTAATCCCGGCAAATAGTCGGTGTATAAAGACGCTGTCGCGAAAATTACAAACCAAAACCATTTTTTCTCCTGTAAAAAATAAATACTCCCCGCAACCAGCATCATGGCCAGAGAATACATCCTGGCTTCCTGGGAAT
>CAYJLJ010000033.1:0-6764 GCA_964371135.1 uncultured Gammaproteobacteria bacterium
GTATCACCAGAGTAAATTCCCCCGGGCAAACCGATTTCCGTAATGATAAATACTTTGCCGTCGGTTTTAAATCCGGCCTGGGTTAACGCGTTGATAGCCCGGTTTTTATCATTTATAATTGAGCCGGAATCCCGGCCGTATAAATTTAATCCGTAGCCTGAAATGCGGGTTTCCAGCCAGTCGTCGTCCAAACTTGTTTTGAGCTGTTGATAAAAAGTGTCATAACCAACCGATGCCTGATTATTAAGAACTAACGGCGGAAGTATCACCTTAAACGCGGATGCTTTGTCCGCAAAAGCAATAAGAGACGCGGCGTAAGAATTTGGATCAGCTCGGCCTCCCCATTCGTTGTTTAAATTAATTTCATTGCCCAATTCGGCATAAATTATTTTAGGAAAATTCGCGGAGCTAATTGCCTGATTAAGATAAGTGGCGTTGCCGGCGGCTAGGGAAGGGGATATCACCGGCCAATTGTCACCATTATTCTCACTGCCAATACGAATTATGGGGTAAATTTTGTTAGCCGCGGCGGCTTTAAAAAATTCTACCAGGTTGGGATTAGACAAGTCATTTGTCCGCAGCAGAAAAGTTGCGGTTAGCCAGCAGTTTGGGCTCCCGGCATCATGGTGGAGATTAACAAGGACTTCCGGGCTGATATTATCAATCAAATTGTTGCCAGGACCCGGACAAAAATCGACATCCGCCAAGACCGGAGATGAAACAATGGAATAATGAAGCAATAGAACAATAAAAATTATGAAGAATTTCTTCATCTGGGATCAGAATAGCACAAAATTGAGGTAGTAAGGTAGTAAGGCAGAAAGGTGGTTAGGTCTTAAACACTTTTAGGAAGGTGTCACCCGGGATTTGGACGCGGCCGATACTTTTCATTTTTTCTTTACCTTTTTTCTGTTTTTCCAAAAGCTTCATCCGGCGGGTAACATCGCCGCCGTAAAGCTTTGCCGTAACATCTTTTCTGAAGGCGGCAATGTCTGCCCGGGCAATGATTTGGCCGTCTATTGATGCCTGAATAGGCACCGGAATCTGCTGCCGGGGGATTATTTCCGCCAGTTTTTCCACCAAATTTTTGCCGTATCTTTCGGCCCGGGTTTTTTCCAGCGTTAAAGAAAAGGCGTCAATTGGTTCGTGGTTTATTAAAATATCCAACCGGACCGCATCAAAAGGTCGGTAACCTGTCAAATCATAGTCAAAACTGGCAAAACCGGAAGATCCGGATTTAAGCTTGTCAAAAAAATCAGTAATAATTTCTGCCAGCGGCAGTTCGTATATCAAAGTTACGTTTGGACCGTGATACTCCATATCCAATAATTTTCCCCGGCGGTCCTCACACAGGGTAATTACAGTTCCAAGATAATCAGCCGGGGTAATTATTATTGATTTAACCCATGGCTCCTCGGTGCCGTGATATTCTACGGTAGGTGAGGTGGCAATAATCGAAAGACCAAAATCCGACTCCAGGCGTTCCCGGGAAACTTCGGCGTGCAGGTGGCCCAGAAAGCCGCATTTAAACCCCCGGCCCAAAGCTTTTGAACTAGTGGGGGCAAAAGTGATGGCGGCATCATTTAACCGTAATTTTTTTAAGGCATCTTCTAAAAGTTTAAATTCATCCTGATCTACGGGAAACAAGCTGACAAAAACCATGGGTTTGGGGGGGTTATAGCCTTCCCATAGCGTCACCTTTTCGGGATCTTTAATATTGGTTATCAGGTAGCCGACTTCGCCGGTTTCCAGGATTCCGCTTGGTACCATAACCGGCGTAAAATGGCCCACATCCGGTGAAGTAATTTTTCCCTGTAAAATCTTTATGAAAGCAATCACCCCGCGCTCCTGGCTGTACTGGGAGGAAAAGTACATAGTTTTGGTGGGCGCTTCTGGATTGCCATTTGGCGGCGGAACATTTTCGATGACTGCATCCAATAATTCTTTTACACCTTCACCGGTTTTTGCAGATATCCTGTAAACGCTTTTACCTTCAACGGGTCTCTCCTCTTGAAGCTGAAGTAATTCTGATAATTCCTTTTCTACCTCTTCAACTTTGGCATTGGGCATGTCGATTTTGTTAATGACGGGGATGATTTTTAAGCCCAGTTTTCTGGCTTTGTAAAAATTGGAAAGGGTTTGGGCCTGAATTCCCTGGGTAGCATCCACTAAAAGGATGGCGCCTTCACAGGCGGCGAGACTACGTTCCACTTCATAACTGAAATCAACATGCCCCGGCGTGTCTATAAGATTTAATACATAATTCGTACTACATAATGGCTCCGCGCTCCTTCGGAGCTCATAATTCATAGTAACGGGAGACAATCTGATCGTAATACCACGTTCCCGGGAAACAGGGTGGGAATCGAGAGTTTGTTCCTGCATATCCCGTTTGGAAACGGTCCCGGTCAGTTCCAGAAATCTGTCGGCAAGAGTGGATTTCCCGTGGTCAATGTGGGCAATGATGGCAAAATTACGGATTTGCGACTGGTTCATTAATTACTTCAACGGCGGCTTCCTTTTTAAACCGGTTAAATAAAGCGAGAAAAGATTTTAACTCTTCAATTTCCAAAAGCCAAGTTAAGAAGAGATAAACGGCTAAACCAATACTGGTAACCGTTCCGGCAAGCATAATCAGAGGCACGGTTCTGGTGGTGTCAAAAACCAGCTGGTCCAAAAGTTTCATCGGCACATAGAGCGCCAGACCGGTTAGTATGGCGGCAAAAACAATTTTTACTGCCGGCAAAAGCAAAGCGCGTTGGTTAAAAGAAAGTACGCGACGGTTAAGAAGAGAAATTAACACCAGGGCGTAAAGCGTATCCGCGATGGCCGCCGCCGCCGCCAGACCCAGGACGGATTTGCCCCAGAAAGGGAAAAGAAAAATAAAACCAAAAGAGAGAATAATGTTTAAAACTACAGTCAGACTGCCGATGATAACGGGGGTTTTGCTGTCCCGAAGAGCATAAAAGCCGCGAATTAAAAGGTTTATGGCTGCTTCGGAAACTAGCCCAATGCTCAGAAAAGCCAAAGTGTGGCCCGTTTCCACCGTGGCCGGCCAGTCAAATTTGGACGCTCCGTAAACGAGCCGGACAATGGGAATGCGCAGAACTATTAAAATAACCGCGGCAGGACAGACCAGAAACAAAATCTGATGAAGTGAGGTTAAAAAAGTTTTTTTGAAAGTGGCGAAGCGGTCGTTGTTTTCGTGTTCTTCAGAAAGAGTCGGCAGGGCGGCCTGGGCAATGGTGGCGGCAAAAACTCCGATGGGCAGCTGTTCCAATTGCTGGGCGAAGTTAAAAATTGTAATGGCCCGGGTGGAAATTAAAGAGGAAATCATCAGATTGGCAAAATAGTTTAACTGGGTGACACCAAGGCCAAGAGTTCTGGGTAAAATAAGTTTACCGATTTCGGCGACTCCCGGATGACGCCAGCTGATTTTTGGCCGGTAAGAAAAATTGAGGTGCAGACAAAGCGGTATCTGGATAAGCAAAAATAGGACAGCTCCCAGGACAACTCCCCAAACGGCACCGTAAAGGCCCAGGGCCGGGGATAGGAAAACTATGCCTAAGATAATCCCAAAATTATAGGCTACGGGGGCCAGAGCGGGAACAAGAAACCGTTTGTGCGACTGCAAAATGCCGGTCAGAAAGTTGCCCAAAATCAGCGGCAGGGTTTGGCCAAGCAGCATTATCCGGGTAAAAGGGATGGCCAGAGCCATTTCCGAGGCAGAAAGTCCGGGGGCAATGATCTTAATTAAAAAGTCAGCAAAGATAAAAAATAAAAGAGAAAAAAGAAAAAAGGCAAGGATGCTGATGTTAAGTATTGTCGAGGCAATTTTATTGGCATCTTCGTTTCGGCCTTTGGCAATGTATGAGGTAAAAACCGGAATAAAGGCAGTAGTTAAAGCCCCCATAACAATTAGATCGAAAACAGTGTTTGGCAGCCGGAAAGCGGTGATAAATATCCCAATATCCGAAACGGAAAATTTATCAGTAAGAAGCCGGTATTTAAACAATCCGAGTATCCGGGAGAAAAGTACGGCTGCGGCAATAACCGTTGCCGCCGAAAGAATATTGGTTTGGCGTCGGAACAGAAGATCCCTGCCGTTTTTAATCAGGTTGTTAACCATTGCTACAGAGCATTGTACTATGCTACAATCAGTTTCGCTATGCCAGTAATAAAATCCGCCATTAAGAAATTAAAGCAAAGTCTGAAACATGAAACCCGCAACCGCGGGGTAAAAAAGCAGGTTAAGGAGCTGGTCGACGCGTTCAAAAAAAAGCCGACGGTGGCTACCTATTCCGCCGCCGTTTCCGTTTTGGATAAAGCGGCCAAAACAAACGTTATCCACCCAAACAAAGCCGCCCGGCTAAAAAGCCGCCTGTCGAAACGCTTACCAAAAGTTGAGACTAAGATTGAAAAGAAAGCCGTTGTCAAAAAATCCCCAGTCAAAAAAACTCCAAAGAAATAGTCCTGTCATTGCGGGCCCGCCCCGGAAGCTATATAATAATTAAGGTGTAGATTCATTCCACCTGGAAGGTGGAAGTTAGTAGAAGTTTTAAATGAGCCTTAACCGAAGAGAGTTTCTTAAGAGATCAGCGGCGTTGTCCGCAATGATACTGTTTCCCGATCTTCTCATGTCTTGTGCCCCAACTGAATCAACAACATCTATTAAAGAAAGGGTTCTGGCTTTTTCGTGGGATCAGGTTAAAAATTGGGAAAATCCTGACAATGACCTTGAACTGGCTAAACTTTCGGCAGATTTTGCTGATTATTATTTACGATTGTCAAAAACAAGCAGGGTCTCCTCTAATGATTTAAAAACTAAAGAACACCTTAAATTTGGCAGAAATCGCAATGATTTCGTGAGAAGCGTTAGAACGGTAGAGCCAAATTTTCAACCCACACTAAACCAATGGGGCTATGCGCATTTTGCTACCAAAACGGTCTTTATTGACTTGGGCAACCTCAAGGAGCAAAGTATACAGCAAACCCCAAAAGCTGGACTGGCAATTCTTGATGCACTTTGGCACGAATGGGGGCATTTAGATGTCATCGAAAGGACAACGGGAGAACTTATCAACCGACCTGATCTTTCTTTTATTCGTTCACCAGCCAGTCAACAAGACGAACCTTACAAAAGATACCGTGGTGGAGCTGTTTACACAAATACATATTATGGCTTTTTGCGCTTTGAAGAAGTACTGAATGAGACAATTATTGTCAGAAGAATGATCGAACAAGTGGGGTTAGCAGAGATCATCTCCGCTAGGGATTATTACCAAAACGGAGTTGATTTTTTCCCGGCACTGACGTCCAAAGCGGGGATTTCTCTGGAAACTTTATATCAAGCTCACGCTACCTCTGACCTCGAAGGACTGGCAAAACTGATAGGAGAAAAGCTTCCCAATGACAATTACCCGGATAATACGTCACCGCTTTTGAAAGGCAAAGTTCTCTTTGTGGTAATTCACGACGGTAACTCTGCAGTGATTTCTCAAACCGGGGCCTTAAAATTGATTGGCAGATAACTATTTTTGCTGAAGTTCAAAAGAATTTACAAACCTGACCGGCTATCTTCAATCGGATTTTCCTTGACCTTTTTCAAAACAACTTCTTTTAACGCTTCCGCGTCTTGTTTTTTTAAACCCGGAATGTTTATTTTGTTTCCACTGTATCCAAGAAACCCTTCGGTATACCATGGTTGTTTATGGTTTTTAGTTCCCAAAGCCATGCCCAAAAACTTCTTTTCCGGCGAAGTGTTACCGGCTCCGGCAGAAGCATTTTCAATTGATAAGGAAGCAATCCGAAAAATCCTGTCAAAAATGTCCTGCTTAACCAGAACATTTTGGATTACCCCGTAAGGAATATGCCTTTCACCTCTAGACAAAATCCCCTGTTTAACTTCTAAAAACTTCTCTCCAATTGAAAAATGGAAATTTCGCCGCGTCAAAGGATTTACGACCAAAAGAACAGGAATCAAAATTAAAAATACCGGGAAGTAGTAACCAAAAATGTAAGCAACAATGGAAATTAAAGTCATCACTAATGGTGACTTAAAAATCCAAATTGTGCTGATAGGATAGTCCTTTTCAGTAATCATTTTTTACTTATCTTTGTCCGAACTGTTTCTAAAAGAGTTTGTTTGAGACCGTCGGCGGCGGGTCTTTCCACGCCGTCAATGTGCGCTTCCATACCGGACGAAGCGGTGGCACTGGAAAGGTGAACATCATAAAGCCCAAAAAATCTGTCCAAAAGATCTTGATCCATATAAACATCTTGTATCCGCTCATAAGGAATAGTAATTTCAGTCGGGGTTATTGGGCCTTTCTTTATGACAACAAAATCATCAGTCAAATCATAAAAATAAACAGCATAGTACCAGCGTTGATAGAGATAAGTTAATAATATAATCAAAAAAAGGAAACTAAAAACTCCGATGGTAGCAATCAAAATAAAATTTCCAGCGTCTGCGTCAACTAAAATTAAATAACCAACTACAGCTATCCAGCCAATAAGGAGCAATAAAGCGAGAACAAAAGTACCGGTAAGAGTCTTTTTTAAAACTTTTTTAATGCTCAAAGGATATTTTTCTCTGGTTTTACTGTTGGCTATTTGCATGAATTTAGTTTCTAAGATTACTTATTCCTTGAATTAAAACAAAAATTAATATGGGAGTAGCTAAGATACCGGTAACTATACTATCAGTTGTTGTGGTGCTTGCCGCGACGGTCGTAGAAGAAAAAAATATACTAACTATTGTT
>CAYJLJ010000034.1:0-6547 GCA_964371135.1 uncultured Gammaproteobacteria bacterium
CAAAAAAGCCGGTCTCCCCGGAGCCAGAAAGAGAAAATCCTCACCAAAACGATAAGGTGATTAAAATAGTCTTTTTAATAAATCGTAAATATCTTTACGGTGGCCAATTAAAACAATATAAGCTTCGGATGGATTTTTTCGAAACACTATCCGGTAGTCACCGACTCTTACCCGGTAAATATTTTTGTAGCCGGATAACTTTTCTTCGTTTGTAATATTAAATGAGACTAAACTTCTTATTTTGTTAGCTACCGCGAGTTGGTTGATTTTTGATAATTTTTTAAGTTCCTTTTCCGCTCGTGGTGAGATGGTGATTTTCATATACCCAACTCAGTAGCCAGATCCTCGAAGTTTCGGCCTTTACCAAAATTAGTTTCCTGAACAGTTTTTTTATCAGAAACATTTTCAAGATAGGCAATAATTTTGTTAAAAAGCTGATTACCGATTAAGTAGGCCGTAGTTTGCCCTTTGTTTTTGATAGACAAAGGATAGTCAGCTGCTAAACCAATAGCTCCGGAAGGATTTGTCTTTAATTGGCTTACAGATATTGCATTCATATAATCATAATTATAGCTATTAACTGGTCTTCTGTCAAGACCTGTTTTGTTATGATAAATCTCTCTCGTGCCTGAAAAAAAGAAATCCTTCCCAATGGAGGAATATTTTCTTTGTCGGGGAGCCGAGAATCGGACTCGGACTGCTAGACCCCCAGCCTAGCGCGCTACCACTACGCCACTCCCCGTTGTGATAGGCTAATTATACTATATCTTTCGATAGATAACCGCTGTCTGGTCGCGGTAATCTTCCTTCCAGCCAAACTCCAGGCCTTTGTTTTTTTCCAGAGCCAGGTCCAGAAAAGTCCCCGGAGCCATGAAAATATAGTCCGTCTGATATTTGGCCAGTGTTTCGTTCCAGCCGGGTTGGGTCTGGACGATTTCCAGATAGATTGTATAGGGGCTTTTTCCGCTTTCCGTTTTCCAGGCAGGCATCCGTCCATCAACAAACATTTTCATATTTGGCAGTTTCCAAATCAGAAAGCCTCCCCACTCATAAACATTGAAAACGTTTCCGCTCCTGTTGTTAAAATATTCGATTGCCTGGCGGGGATATGAAGAAATGGGTTGCCAGCTGTTTTTGGTCGTTGCCAAAGCGTTGCCAAGTGACAGAAGAAAAGCAAAAAACAGCACCGGAAAAATAATTATTTTCAGGATCTCCTCTGAAATTTTCGGCAGGATGTTAACAAGACCGACCGGGAGAATAAGATAATAAAGAGGAAGATTTCTTCTGGCGGTGATAGCCATGTAACCAAAGATCAGGACAAGCCAAAAAATATAAGTGGGTCGAAGTTTCTGTTTGACATGACCGAATAGTAAAAGTAGACAACCGCTGACAATAATGACAACATGTTTAATGTCCGGTCCGACCCATTCAGCAATCAGAGTGTTCATTGGCACCTGAAGATGGCGAAGAACTTCTTCGTAAACTCTCCAGCCATAAGGATTAAGAAGTGTTGCCAAAAAAGTGACCAGAAAAATAATAATATTTTTCCGGGTTAATCTGTTGTCCATTAAATATAATCCAAAAACTGCCGGACCCAGGAAAAAACCCGGATGGGTATTGGTCCAAATGATTAATAAAAACGGTAAAGTCCAAAGCCACCGGGGTTGGCGAACCGCCTGGCCCAGAATAAACAATTCCGCAGACAGGAAAAAAACCGTAAGAATTTGGGAACGAAGCCCAAGTTCATAGATACTCCAACCGCCAAGAATTCCGGCCAATAATAAGAGGGTCTTAACTTCAAGTTGTCCGGGAAAAGTTTTTAAAATAAGAACAAAAGCAGCAGTCATTAGTACGGCTCCCCAGGCGGAGACACCCATAAATCCAAAGTGGTCATATATTAACGCTAAACTGGTGTCGTAAAGCAGTCGGGGATATGCCCATTGGTATCCGTTGAGAAAATATGTATAGGTGTTGCCGGAAAGACAGGAATTGTCTCCGGTGAGAACTTCATGGCCGCAACGGTAGTGCCACCCGAAGTCCGTGTCCTTAACCGGCAGGAAAAAAATAAGGAAAAATATTACCAGAGTAAGAGCAAAAATAATCTTTTGCACTGCTTGATTTTACCTCTAAGAAAGAGTTTAATACGCCTTAGTATGGCACAAAATAGTTCCACTGATAACAACCCCAAACTGGCCGCGATCCGTCTGGCGATGGATCAGATTGAAAAGCAATACGGCAAGGGTTCGATTATGAAAATGGGTGACGTGGCGGCAAAGATGACCACGGATGTTATCCCGACGGGCATAATGCCCGTGGATATGGCTCTTGGCGTCGGCGGTCTTCCCCGGGGAAGAATCATTGAAATCTATGGTCCCGAAGCTTCCGGAAAAACGACCCTCATGCTTTCCCTGATTGCCCAGACTCAAAAGGGCGGCGGTTCGGCGGCTTTTATCGACGCGGAACATGCCCTTGATCCGCAATGGGCCGAGAAACTGGGCGTTAATCTTAATGATCTTTTAATTTCCCAACCGGACACCGGCGAGCAAGCCCTGGAAATTGCCGAAACTTTAATTCGTTCCGGAGGTATTGACCTGGTGGTTATTGATTCGGTGGCGGCTCTGGTTCCCAAAGCTGAAATTGAAGGGGAAATGGGCGACTCGATGATGGGTCTTCAGGCGAGACTAATGTCCCAGGCCCTGCGAAAACTGACCGGAGTCATCAGCAAATCAAAAACCATTTGTGTTTTCACTAACCAGCTGCGCCAAAAAATCGGGGTCATGTTTGGAAACCCCGAAACTACAACTGGTGGATTAGCACTAAAGTTTTACGCTTCTGTTCGAATGGATATCCGCAAAATTGAACAACTCAAGGAAGGGGATTTAGTCATTGGCAGCAGACACAGAGTGAAGATTGTCAAAAATAAAGTCGCTCCCCCATTCCGGGTGGCAGAATTTAACATCTATTCCGCGACCGGTCCCTCCTATGAAGACGGACTGATTGATGTTGGTATTGAACTGGACGTCATCAACAAATCCGGAGCATTTCTTAAATATAAAGAAACCATGTTGGGCCAGGGCCGCGAAGCCGCGCGGGAATTTCTCGCTGAAAATAAGAAAATAGCTAAGCAGATTGAGGAAGAAATCAACAAAAAAGTCAAAGCCGGCCTTACCTCGGAAAAAGTGGTCATTGGAGAAGAAGATAAGGACGGAAAAGACGAATAAACTTCCCCTCGTCATTCTGGCCGCGTCCAGAATCTCTCTCGTTTTGATCCCATTTATGGCATAATTACTCCATGCGCAAGTATTTACGTTTTATTGTTGTTGCCTTCAGTGCGCAGATGACATACAGAGGGTCCATGCTCATACGGGGGCTACGAGATATCTCTTCTGTCATGTTTTTTGTTGTTTTGTGGGCAGCTCTCTTTAAAGAAAAGACAGTTATTGGAGGTTTTACATTTTATGCAATGGTTACCTACTACGTTTTAGCAAAAATAATTGATCAGATGTACAGTTATGAACCGAGTCGGTTGATGACACGAGATATCATTACGGGGGATCTGTCTAACTATTTGATTAAACCGATGAGATATTTTACCTATATGATCTTTTTGTCTGTGGGCAGAAGATTTGCTAGGTCTTCTACAAGTTTGGTAATTATAATTTTAGCTTTCATATTTCTATCTCAATGGGTCGTTTTACCTCCCAATGCTAGTAGTTTAATTTTTTTCTGTTTTTCGGCAGTTCTTTCTTGGATATTACTTTTTGAATTTGCGTTCTTGATTGGTACCTTGTCATTTTGGTCATCAGAAACGAGTGGTTTACAAACTGCATTCGATCAGCTAGTCCTAGTTTTAGGAGGATCATGGATACCACTCAATCTTTTTCCCGAGGGGGTTTCTAGGATAGTTTCTATCCTGCCTTTCAAATATCTCTATTATGATCTGGTCCTTATATATCAAGGGAAGATATCTAGTAGCGAGTTTTTTTCTCATCTTGCCGCTCAAACTGCATGGGTGGTCGCTTTATTCCTGTGTTGTTATGTATTTTGGAGGAAAGGAACAAAAAATTATGCCTCATTTGGTAAATAGAACCAGACATTTAATAAAAGCATTGTTGGCATATGTGAAGATTAATTATCTTCGAGCTTTTGAGTACCGGGCCGACTTTTTCATGGCATTTGCCGCTACCTCATTCCACACAGTCGGTTATGTTGCGTTTTTATGGGCTATTCTTGGGCAGGTTCCTACAGTCTTTGGATGGAATTTTGACAGAATGTTAACTTTATTTGCGGCGAACCAGGTAATGATATATCTTTCTTGGGCATTTTTTAGATTCTCATTGGTCAATTTTACCAATGATGTTCGCGATGGAAACTTTGATATAGCTCTAAAAATGCCAATAAGTGCTCGCTTTACTGTCTCATTTAAACAACACAATACTGATTTGCCCCTCCCACTGGCGACTGCAGTTTGCATATTAATCTATTCCTTAAGAAACGCTGCGGTTACTTTTCCCGGTCTGGTGCTATTCATGGCTCTATTCATATTGGGTTTTATTATCCTTTATAACATGTTGTTTTTGTTCACATCACTTTCGTTCTGGGTAATTGAAGGACAGGATTTGACTGCACTATTTGAAGAAACATTCAGTTACTCTCGTTATCCAATGGCGATTTTTCCAACAGCAGTCAATGTCATATTCTTAGCTATTGTTCCAATATTATTAATGATTTACGTTCCCGTCACCGCGTTATTTAATGTTCTAGACTTTAAACTTGCCGTTTGGTCCCTTATTATGGTTTTTGTTACGTGGTTTGTTTCCGAAAAAGTTTGGCATGCGGGACTGAGGCATTATTCCAGTGCCAGTTCATAGGGTCAATAAACATACCTATAATCCGCACTAGCGGAGTATAGGTGGAGATAATATGGAAGACAAAAAATATGTTTCCAGAGGGGGGTTGAAACTGGAACACGCCTTGAAAGAATTTGGCGTGGATGTTACCGGGATGACTGTGTTGGATGTGGGAAGTTCCACGGGGGGGTTTGTGGATTGTCTCCTACAAAATGGTGCGAAAAAAGTTTATGCCCTGGACACGGCTTACGGAGAATTTGCCTGGAAACTGCGCAACGATCCAAGAGTGGTTGTCATGGAACGGCAAAACATTTTGTATTTGGAATCATTACCCGAGAAAGTCGATTTAGTAACAATTGACGTAACGTTCACTTCGCTAAATAAAATACTTCCGGTGGTTAGAAAATTTGGTAACAAAATTATTGCTCTTTTGAAACCTCAATATGAACGGCAAGAGCTCGCTCTCAAACACGGCGGTATAATACCGGAGGAAAACTTAGGGGTGATTATTAGAAGTTTTGAATTCCAAAAAATAGTTGAATCGCCAATTCTTGGTGGTTCTGGAAATAAAGAATTTCTTATCCTAATTACATCTATAAACCACACTAGCGAATCATAGATGCTGTAACAATGAAGATAACCAAACTTGAATACCAGAAAAAAAACCCGGAGAGGGTAAGCGTGTATGTCGACGGAAAGTTTGCGGTGGGGCTTAACGTTAATGATGTCATTAAACTGGGACTGGCGAACAGTCAGGAGATATCACAACAGGAGCTGAACAAAATTATCGAAAGCAGTAATTTTGGCAAAGCGTTTAACTCAGCCATAAACTTTCTCTCTTATCGTCCCAGATCCGAATATGAAGTGCGTCAATATCTTGAAATTAAAATAAGAAAGAAGAAAGAAGATAGAAGAAAGTTAGACGAGGGAGATAAAGATATTATTGAAAATGTCGTAACAAAGCTGCGGGATATTGGCCAGATTAATGATGAGGAGTTTGCCAAATGGTGGGTGGAGCAAAGGAGTGCGTTTCGGCCTAAGGGTAAAAGAGCATTAGAGATAGAACTGCGGCGTAAAGGTGTCAAAGCTAAAGTTGAGGTAGGAAACGAGGTCGAATTAGCTGTGAAGGCAATTCAAAAGAAGCTACCAATGCCCAAGGAAAAAATATTCCGGTATTTGATTAGCCGGGGTTTTAGCTATGACACGGTCGATTCGGTGATTGAAAAAGTTGGGGCTAAAGAGTAAAATAAATGCATTATATGCAAATTATGAAGTATGTCGTTCTTCTCCAAACTAACCCGCACAATCGCGGCTAAGCCCGCCCGTACCTCCCGTCCGGTTCGTAAGCCCGCCGCCAGAGGTGATGATGGTAAAGCTGCTTTTGCCGCCGAAACCCAGGCAAGAGAGATTGTTTTTACAGCTAAAGAGGAAGCTATAAAAATCAGGGCGGCGGCCGAAGACGAAGCCCGAAGATTGCGCCAGGAAGTTATTGAGCTGGAAAGGCGTCTGGCGCAGAAAGAAGAAGCCGTTGATCAGAAAGCCACTACTCTCCAAACTCAACTCAAAGAAGCGGAGCAGATCAGGGAAGAAATTGAAAAGACTAAAGCGGACCAGCTCGCGCGGCTGCAGAAA
Organism: uncultured Gammaproteobacteria bacterium; assembly: GCA_964371135.1. Classification (GTDB taxonomy): domain Bacteria; phylum Patescibacteriota; class Microgenomatia; order JAMCZE01; family JAMCZE01; genus JAMCRP01. The sequence continues at coordinate 6,483 of CAYJLJ010000034.1, forward strand.
ATTGCCGGTCTTTCTGTCGAGGAGGCCAAGGAAAAAATTCTGGCGGCGGTTGAAGAGCGGTCCCG
>CAYJLJ010000035.1:0-2553 GCA_964371135.1 uncultured Gammaproteobacteria bacterium
GTCCACGCATTTTATTATCAGCAAAATAATTGCGCTGCTGCCGAGTATCGTCTGGCAATCATTAATCTGGGCGGTTCTGCATCTTACGGACAAAGCACCGGTTATCCGCAAGCCGGCCAAATTGTTTACCCGCCCCTGGGATCTCTGGAACAATGTCCGCAAGTTCCAATTTCTAACGGCACCTGCTCGCCCACCAACCAAACCGGGAATCTTTGTAATTCCGAGTGCAGTCCGCCGGTGGAAATTGACCAGAACTTATTTTTGACCAACGGGAGCAGTTGTTCAAACGGCAATTGTCACGCCCAAATCAAAATCCAGGGCAATAAAATCCCCGTTCCCGGCCAGATTAAAGAACTGGCTGATTATTTCGAACGGTTAGCGCCGTACTTTCTTTCAAAACAGCAGCAGGATGATTTGCGCTGTAAATTTATTAAATATGTTAAAGACACGCCAAATTCCAAACATAAAGATTTAAAAATTGACGGAAAATTAGTTTCCGGTTTACCTTGTGACCCGCAACAGCCCGGTTGGTCAAAAATTCCTCTTTTTCCCAATGATGATTCTCTGGGTAAAATTGAATTTGTCAGCCCCAGTCTAGCGACCATTCAACCGGTTAATGTGGCCATACCTGATATCCAACGGCTAAATCTGACCACCAAAACACTGCAAAATGCTTTGATCCCCGCTGTTCCCAGTCAGCCAAAAACCTATGGTCAGGCAATTGCTTTAAATTCCGCCGCCAATTCCTGCCAGCCTACCAAAACCTGGGATAACCTTTATGGAGCGGATTACGACCGGGCTGTAACCTGTAATTTTGGAGCAAATTCGCCGCTGGCGGGAGTAAACAATACGACCGGCTGTGTCCTTTTACCGGATGGAACACTGGAGTGTCAGCGAAATGAAACTTCCGGCAGCGGTTTTAGGCGTTACAGCGGGACGGAAGCCACGGTTGAAGTCCGCACGGTTTTCCCCCATCTGTACGAAGCTTCCGAACAATCCATATCCTTCCTGCAGGGGTTTCTGCAAATCTTCCGCCCGGAAAAAGTGGATGAATATAAAAAAGCCTATACCCCTCTTCCGGCGGCTGTGGACGGGGTGAAATATGAACTGACCAACAGTTCCGGCCTGGCCATAAATGACACCGGGCACAAACAAACCGGCTGGCAATTGTTTTTCTATGACGTCGGCGGCATCTGGAACGCCAAAAACTTTGTTCTTGAAATGCTCAAAAAGCCTTAATTGTGTTATTCTGAAAATGATGAAAAAAATTCTACAAGCCGCTATCGTCTTACCTTTGTTATTCATAGTTTTCTTAAAACCCGTATCTGCCGCCTGCGATCCTCTGCAATACAATGCTTCAAAGGAAGAAACCAAGGTTAGTTTGTGGCCCATTCCGGCTCCGACCTGTGATAAGGGATACTGTACTGCCAGTTCAATTTGCACACCACAAGTGGGCCAAACCTGTGTAACAAAATGTTGGCCGCCAGGATCAACAACCGCCTCTTATTCCTGCCCTACCGGGCAATGGTGGAACTCAACAAAAAAATGCTGCTATTTGGCTGTCGACTATAATCAGCAGGCTTGCGTAGGAACGACCCGGTCTTGTCCTGATGTTACCTATGTTTACAATAAAGATAAGGATCTTTGCGAAAAAATAGCAGCGTCGTCATGGTCTCTGAAAGCCAAATGTAACAATGACACTGATGGTATCCAAACCGCCATTGGCTGCGTTCCCATTAGTGCTGGCAATCTGACCAAAGACGACGGTTTTCTCAGCTTTCTTCTTAAATTCGCTTTCGGAATTTCCGGGGCAGTCATTTTGTTTATGATAATCTTCACCGGCTACACCCTTTTGACCTCCGGCGGCAACCCGGAGAAACTGCAGTTGGCCAAAGAAAACATCGTTTCCATCTTTTCAGGTCTTATTCTGATTGCGTTTTCCTTAATTCTGTTGCGAACTATCGGCGCAGACATTTTGCAGCTGCCAACGTTTAGATAAATATGGATACCCCCAAAAGCTGGCTGAAAAATATTAACCTTGGTCCCGGATTACCGGCCAATGATGGAATCGGTTTTATTACTGATAAGTTAATTCCGTTTCTTGTTTCCGGGTCTTTGTTTCTGGTTCTTGTTCTCTCACTAATATTTCTTATTATGGGAGGGATCATGTACATGACCTCCGGCGGAAATAAGGAAGGCACGGCAAAAGCCAGGGCAACAATCACCTATGCTTTAGTTGGATTAATTTTAGCTCTCTTATCGTTTATTTTTATTGGTATTCTGGGACAATTTTTTGGTGTCAACTTGTTGGGGACATCAGTAAACACGCCTTTTTGTAGTCCGCAAAACAAAGCCGCGGGGAATTGTTAACTCTTGACTTACGTGTGAAAAGAGATCAATAATTAATAGACGAAAGCCCCACGACGTTCGTGTTTGCGTCATGCACTACGTGTATGCCCGCAAGCACTCACTTTGCGGGGTTCAAGAAACTCTAAACTCACCAAAGTTCGTTAAGAGTTTCTAGAAGGTGGTGAAAACATGAAGAAAAATTTA
>CAYJLJ010000035.1:2653-6531 GCA_964371135.1 uncultured Gammaproteobacteria bacterium
CACCAAAGTTCGTTAAGAGTTTCTAGAAGGTGGTGAAAACATGAAGAAAAATTTAGCAAAAATTGCCGCAGGAGTTGCAACCGGAATTTCAACTTTTTATTGGGGAGTTTTGCCTGCTTTTGCAGCACCAACAGGAGGAATACTCTGCCCGCCAGACGCTGAGAGGGGTACTGGAATTGTGCCCCCAGGATGTGGAGGAACCATCACTGCCGAGGGTATTATTGGTTTTGTTTTAAACCTTTTGCTCTTTGTCGCTTTTATCGCTGCTCTAGTTTTCCTTATCATTGGAGGAATTAAATGGATTATGAGCGGTGGAGATAAAGAAGGAACAAATAAGGCAAAAGAGACTGTTACATCGGCCTTGATCGGATTAGCCGTAGTACTGGCTGCGTGGATATTGATTAATATTGTAATCAACGTAATGACAGGAGGACAGTCCACTATCGGAAACATCACAGTTCCGAAGCTTGTTCTCCCCACAAAGTAGGGATTCATACATGAAGACAAACCCGCCCGTAAAAAGGCGGGTTTTTGGTGGCAATTATGCTAGAATAAATTAATGAAGGAAATTCCTGAACAAGGCTGTGTTTTCCGAAACGGTGATATTCCGTCATTGGGTTGTCTGACTCAGGTCATCACCAATATTATTGGTGTTGCTTTCGCTTTCCTTGGCGCCGTCACCTTGCTTATGCTTCTCTGGGGAGCAATTAAGTTCATCACCTCCTCCGGCGATCCGAAAGCCGTTCAATCCGCCCAGAAGACCATTACTTTCGCGATCATCGGCGCCGTGGTTGTTTTGAGCGCCTATATTCTTGTCAGCATTGTTGCTGCCGCTTTTGGCATCCCCAATCCCCTTGAAAGATTCACACTCTATGTTAGCCCTTGACAAGTATTAAGTATTGCTTTATACTCCACACTATGGAATACACACTTAATCTGATTTCAGAGAGAAAACGCCAACTTGACGCGCTTTCGCCGTTGTCACCTCTGACACAAAAAGAGCTTGATGAATGGTTTAAGGTGGAGTTGACCTACTCCTCCAACGCCATCGAGGGTAATACTTTAACCAGAATTGAAACTGCCGAAGTTTTGTCCCGGGGAGTCGCCGCCGTCATCAGCGGCAAACCCCTGAAGGATCAGCTCGAAGCTGTTAACCATGCCAAGGCCCTGGAATTTATTAAGCAGCTGGCCAAAACACGCCGGGGACATCAGTTCATCACTGAACAAGACATTAAAGATATCCACAAGATTATTCTTAGCGGAATTGATGACAACTGGGCGGGCGTTTACCGACAGACCGAAGTTTTCATCCGCGGCTCCGAAGCACAATTTCCCCAGCCTCACGCAGTTCCCTATGCCATGGGAGAGTTTATAAACTGGCTTAGTGGTATCCAAGGCGAACATCCGGTTAAAATTGCCGCCGATGCCCATTTTAAGCTGGTCACTATCCATCCGTTTATTGACGGTAGCGGCCGAACTTCGCGTCTGCTTATGAATTTAGTACTGATTATGCATGGCTATCCTATGACTGTAATCAGAAATGAGGATCGGGTAGCCTATCTGGAAACATTTAACCAGGCACGTGAGAAAAAGAACCTTCAGCCGTTTTATGATCTGGTGGAAATGGCAGTTTTGCGCTCTCTGGATGCTTATTTAAACACCCAACTGCCCATCGCTCCCCCGATTGGCAAACTCTTGCAAATCGGCGAGTTGGCAAAAGTGGCCAAAGAAACAGTCCATACTCTTCGTTTTTGGACCAATGAAGGCTTGTTAAAAACCGCCGGGCACACTAAAAGCGGCTACCAGCTTTATGACCGGTCTGCTGTCGGGCGCATTAAAGAAACCCGTCGGCTGCAAAAAGAGGAGCGCCTGACTGTTTCGGAAATCAAAAAGCGACTGGATTGACTTTTCCTTCTATTTTTGTCATTCTGAAATGAATGAAAAAAGCCATTCTTCTTGGCCTGCTTTTGGCGGTTTTATTTGTTATTCCCGCTAATGTTTTTGCCTGTGATTCCACAACCGACCCCAATTGTCCGGCCAGCCAAGACCCGAATAGTCCTTTTTATGGTGCCAAGGCTGGGGCAGAAGCTGGTTGGTTCAACCCCACACCCCAATCTTTTTCAAATGATTTATATAGTGGGGATACTTCAGAAGTAAATAGTTCCCGCTGGATTAATAATACAGCAGCCTCAATTGGCTTAAGCATAGCCCATCAGGCTATCGGCCTCCCGGGAAACCCAACTTCTGTTCAGGCAAGCGCAGTAGGTTTTCTTGCCCGGGGCATTGACACCCTCGCTTTTAATCCCCCGGCTTCATCGGTTCAGTATATTGCTTATATGGGCAAACAATTTCACATTCCGGGAACCCCCACCACGGCCTATGCGGCTGATGTTGGCCCCGGCGGGCGGGGATTTTCTGAACTTGGTCCGGTTCTCAAACTCTGGACCATTGCCAGAAATCTTGCCTACCTGGTTTTTGCCGTCATCTTTGTGATTATTGGTTTAATGATCATGCTGCGGGTCAAAATTGACCCAAAAACCGCCGCCACGATCCAAAATTCTTTGCCAAAAGTGATCATTTCCCTTGTTCTGGTCACTTTTTCCTATGCCATCGCCGGATTTTTGATTGATATTATGTATGTAGTTTTAGCCTTGATAGTAGCCCTAATTGGCCCGTTGACAAAATCAGGAGCTATGACTGCCGAAGGAGTTTTAAATGGAAGTGTTTTTGAATTTGCCGTTAACGGAGGACTTTTTGACACGACTTTCGGTGCTGCCAAAGCAATAAATGATATTGTCACCAATACTTTCCTTGCCGGAATAAAAGCCGGTGGCGGCAGTTTAGGAGGATTAATTGCCGGCAGTTTGGCTTTTGTGATAATCGCCATTGCTATTCTGGTTGCCCTTTTTAGAACCTGGCTATCCTTAATTGGCGCCTACGCAAATATTATTTTGGCAATTATTGGGGCGCCGTTAATGCTGATGATTGACGCTATTCCGGGCCAAAACCAGTTTAATTCCTGGGTTCGCAGCATGCTTTCAAATCTTATGGCTTTCCCCGTTGTTTTGGGAATGTTGGCTGTAGGTTCTGCCATAACTCAAAGTTTTCAGTCGACGTCAGACCCTGGATTTGTTCCTCCATTAATTGGCGTTGGTAGTTTATCCGCTGCCGCGCCCCTTATTGGTTTGGGAATTCTTTTGTCAATTCCCAAGGCGGTGAACATTGTGCAGGAACTCATGAAGACCCCGCCGTTTAAGTACGGAAATGCGTGGAGTGAGTCACTGAAAGCAGGATCGGCGGCATCAATTGCTGGGGCAACAGGCTCATATGGATATGGCCGAGACCGACTTTTGGGACAAGAAGCTCTTAGGTGGCAAAAAGAAATGAAACCTTTTAAAGAAGGTATGGCCCCCCCAGGCGCGGTCAAACCAAGCCGTTTATCTAAGGGTGGAATTGGGGACTTACTTGGGGCAAATTTGGCAAGTGCTTTAAACACAACCTCTGTTGCGTCCATAGACCCAGAGACAAGCGCATTGTAATATTCATCCGCAACTTGACTTAGTTCATTCTTCTGTTGTTTTGGTGGTAAACCCGAATCAAGAAGCCCCATCTCTGCGAGTGTTAATAATTGTTGTTTGATGTCGTGTCTAGAATATGGTGCTGGTTTAATTCCTGTAACTTTATCTTGACCTACAATCGGACCCCTACCATGGTAAAGTTGTGTTTTGTCTGATCTAGGTGGCAAATTCCATTCGAACGCCAGTTTTGCAAATTCTAAGTAATAAGCCATACGAATCGGTTTTGACACCTCCACAAGCGTAGGCTCCTTTGCGGCCTTCTGAAAAAAAGCGGCAGGATCGTCGCCAAGAAGTTGAATG